>NZ_JBVAYU010000033.1:0-1331 GCF_055412745.1 Pseudarthrobacter woesei | reverse complement strand
TTTGACCTGGTCATCCGCGGCCAGCGCATCCTCACCACCGCCGGCCTTGCGCCACGTGAAGTGGGTGTGCGCGGCGGGAAGATCGTGGCCATCGAACCCCTCGGTAACGGGCTCGCCGGCGCCGAGCTGATTGAGCTCGCTGACGACGAAACCCTGATCCCCGGCCTGGTGGACACCCACGTCCATGTCAATGAGCCCGGCCGCACCGAGTGGGAAGGGTTCGCCTCCGCCACCCGGGCAGCGGCCGCCGGTGGCGTGACCACCATCATCGACATGCCCCTTAATTCCATCCCGCCCACCACAACCGTGGAAGGCCTCAAACTCAAGCGGGAGGTGGCCGAGGACCAGGCATTTGTGGACGTCGGGTTCTGGGGCGGCGCCATTCCGGGCAACAAAGCGGACCTGCGCCCGCTGCACGATGAAGGCGTCTTCGGGTTCAAATGCTTCCTGCTGCATTCCGGTGTGGACGAGTTCCCGCACCTGGACGCGGATGAGATGGAAGAGGACATGGCCGAGCTCAGGTCCTTCGACTCCCTCATGATCGTCCACGCGGAAGATTCGCACGCGATCGACCGTGCCCCCCATCCGGGAGGCGACCATTACGAAACGTTCCTGGCCTCGCGCCCGCGCGGTGCCGAGAACAAGGCCATCGCGGAGGTGATTGAGCGGGCCCGCTGGACCGGTGCCAGGGCGCACATCCTGCACCTCTCGTCATCGGACGCGCTGCCCATGATTGCCAGCGCGAAGCGCGACGGCGTTCAGCTTACCGTAGAGACGTGCCCGCACTACCTGACACTCATGGCCGAGGAAATCCCCGACGGTGCCACCGCGTACAAGTGCTGCCCGCCCATCCGTGAAGCGGCCAACCGCGAGCTGCTCTGGCAAGGCCTGCAGGAAGGCACGATCGACTGCATCGTCTCTGACCACTCCCCGTCCACCCTGGACCTCAAAGACCTTGAAAACGGCGACTTCGCCGTCGCCTGGGGCGGCGTCTCGTCCCTCCAGCTGGGCCTGTCCCTGATCTGGACCGAAGCCCGGCACCGCGGCATTCCGCTGGAAAAGGTCGTCTCGTGGATGGCCGAGAAACCGGCAGCACTGGCCCGGCTGTCCACCAAGGGCCAGCTCGCCCTCGGTTACGACGCCGATTTCTCCATCTTCGCGCCCAACGACGCCTTCGTGGTGGACGTTTCCAAACTCAAACACAAGAACCCCATTACCCCCTACGACGGCAAAGCACTCTCCGGCGTGGTCCGCAAAACCTTCCTGCGCGGCAGCATCGTGGACGGCAAAACCGCCACCGGCAAGCTGATTCGCCGCGGCGGTATCTGAGG
>NZ_JBVAYU010000032.1:0-1361 GCF_055412745.1 Pseudarthrobacter woesei | reverse complement strand
GGGAGTGTCTGAATAACGGTGGATCCGTGGTTGGCCTGACACGCCAGGCCGTGCCTGGCGGGGAGGACCGATTATGAGCGAAACACTGGATCCCATGGCGACTGATGTGGATCAGCAAGAGTTGGCGCAGCAGCTCCTGGCGCAGGCCAGAGAACAGGGTATCGACCTCGTGGGCCCGGGCGGGCTGTTGAACCGACTCACGAAGAACGTTTTGGAGACCGCTCTGGAAGCCGAGATGGACGAGCACCTCGGTTACGGAAAACACGACGTGTCCGGGCGCGGAAGCGGGAACTCCCGTAACGGCATCCGCACGAAGACCGTGCTGACGGAGATCGGGCCGGTGGAGATCGATGTGCCGCGGGACACCGGCTCCACGTTCGACCCGCAGACGGTCAAGAAACGTCAGCGGCGCCTGACGGGCGTGGATGAGATTGTGCTGTCGCTGAGCGCGAAGGGCCTTACGACCGGCGAGATCGCGGCCCATTTCGGGGAGGTGTTCGGTGCCAAGGTATCGAAAGACACGATCTCCCGGATCACTGAAAAGGTGATCGGTGAAATGACTGAGTGGCAGAACCGGCCCCTTGACCGGGTGTTCCCGGTGGTGTTTATCGATGCAATCCACGTCAAGGTCCGCGACGGGCAGGTCACGAACCGGCCGGTCTACGTTGCGATCGGCGTCAGCGTCAACGGCGAACGGGACATCCTCGGGCTGTGGGCCGGGGACGGCGGGGAAGGCGCGAAGTTCTGGCTCTCCGTCCTGACGGAAATCAAGAACCGCGGCGTGGAGGACGTGTGCATCACCGTCTGCGACGGGCTCAAAGGCCTGCCGGAGGCCATCAACACGGTCTGGGACCGCGCCGTGGTCCAGACCTGCATCGTCCACCTGATCAGGAACACCTTCCGGTTCGCGGCCCGGCAATACTGGGACGCAATGTCCCGTGACCTGCGCCCGGTCTACACTGCTCCGTCCGAGGCTGCGGCGAAGGAACGCTTCGTCGATTTCTCCGGCAAATGGGGCCAGCGGTATCCGGCGATCACCCGGCTGTGGGAGAACGCGTGGAGCGAGTTCGTGCCGTTCCTGGACTACGACGTGGAAATCCGGCGGGTCATCTGCAGTACGAACGCCATCGAGTCCGTCAACGCCCGCTACCGGCGCGCGATCCGAGCCCGGGGACATTTCCCCACCGACCAAGCCGCACTGAAATGCCTCTACCTGGCCACTCGGGCACTGGACCCGACTGGCAAAGGCAGGGCACGATGGGCGACGAGGTGGAAGCCGGCCCTGAACGCGTTCGCCATCACCTTCGAAGGAAGAATCAATTAAATGCCAGCCACGGATCCACCGTTAAACGGACACTCCC
>NZ_JBVAYU010000031.1:0-2339 GCF_055412745.1 Pseudarthrobacter woesei | reverse complement strand
GAGCTGACCGTGCTGGACAGCACCGATCCCGAACAGGTGGCCGCGGCACTGGCTGACCGGCTGGCCGAAACCGCGATCGTGGTGTCCTCGAAGTCCGGTTCCACCCTGGAGACCGATTCGCAGCGCCGGATCTTCGAGCACGCCTTCACCAAGGCGGGCCTCGACGCGAAGAGCCGGATCATTATCGTCACCGATCCGGGTTCCCCGCTGGACAAGGCCGCCCGCGAGGCCGGCTACCGTGCCGTCTTCAACGCCGACCCCAACGTCGGCGGACGCTACTCGGCGCTGACCGCGTTCGGGCTGGTGCCCTGCGGCCTGGCCGGTGTGGACATCCAGGCGTTCCTGGACGAGGCCGAGGAAGCCGCCGAGGTCCTGAACGAGGACGGTGAGGAGAACATCGGACTCGCCCTCGGCACGGCGCTGGGCGGCACCAACCCGCTGCGGAATAAGATCGTCATCGCCGAAGACGGCTCCGGCATCAAGGGCTTCGCCGACTGGGCCGAACAGCTCATCGCCGAATCCACCGGCAAGCTCGGAACGGGTGTGCTGCCCGTCGTTGCCGGGCCCTCCTCGCCGGAGGCCTCCCTCGGCGCCCCCGACGTCCTGGTGATCCGCCTCGTCGCGGCGGACGCCGACGTCGAACTCGGTGAGAACGAGGTGGCGATCGCCGGCGGGCTGCCGACCCAGATAATGACGTGGGAGTTCGCCACGGCCGTGGCCGGACGCCTGCTTGGGATCAACCCCTTCGACCAGCCCGACGTCGAGGCCGCCAAGGTGGCCGCCCGTGGTCTGCTCGACGCACAGCCCGAACCGGCACCGGCCCGCTTCAGCGACGGATCCATCGAGGTCCGCGGCGGGGACTGGCTCGGCGGCGCAAGCACGGCGGCAGGCGCCGTCAGCGCCCTGCTCGGCGAACTCGGACCGGACAGCTACCTGAGTGTCCAGGCCTACTTCGACCGGCTCGCCTACGCATCCCTTGAGGGTGTCCGGGACCAGTTGGCAGCCGTCAGCGGCCGTCCCGTGACCTTCGGCTGGGGCCCGCGCTTCCTGCACTCCACCGGGCAGTTCCACAAGGGCGGGCCCGCGATCGGTGTGTTCCTTCAGGTGACGGCCGCTCCCGCCACCGACCTGGCCATCCCGGACCGCCCGTTCACCTTCGGCGAACTGATCTCGGCGCAGGCCGCCGGGGACGCCCAGGTCCTGTCCGACCACGGCCGGCCGGTCCTCCGGCTGCACCTCACCGACCGTGCCGCCGGCGTCCGGCAGCTGCAGGAGCTTGTCTCGACGCTGGCCGGCCAGGCCTCCCCCTCCACGAATAGCTAAGGCACCCACGCAACCATGCCAGAAACAAACACCGGCGGCCGGAAGTCCGCGACGCGTTCGGGAAGGTCTGCCCGCAACCCGCTCCGGGACCCGCGGGACCGCCGCCTGAACCGTATTGCCGGGCCGTCGTCGCTGGTCCTGTTCGGGGTCACGGGGGACCTTGCCCGCAAGAAACTTATGCCGGCCGTGTACGACCTGGCCAACCGCGGGCTGCTCCCGCCAAGCTTTGCCCTCGTCGGCTTTGCCCGGCGGAAGTGGGAGAACGAGGACTTCGCCGCCGAGGTGAAGTCAGCGGTCCAGGCCTATGCCCGCACCCCGTTCGACGAAACGGTGTGGAAGCAGCTTTCCGAGGGCATCCGCTTCGTGCAGGGGGAATTCGACGACGACGACGCCTTCCAGCGGCTCAGCGCCACCATCGATGAACTCGACGAGCAGCGCGGGACGCGGGGCAACCACGCGTTCTACCTTTCCATCCCGCCGAACGCCTTCGAACAAGTCTGCCGGCAGCTCTCAAAGCACGGGCTGGCGCAGGCCGAGGGCGACAAATGGCGGCGGGTGGTCATCGAGAAGCCGTTCGGCCACGATCTCGCGTCGGCCCGGCAGCTGAACGACATTGTCGAGTCGGTCTTCCCGCAGGACGCGGTCTTCCGGATTGACCACTACCTGGGCAAGGAGACGGTCCAGAACATCCTGGCGCTGCGCTTCGCCAACCAGCTGTTCGAACCGCTGTGGAACGCCAACTACGTGGACCACGTCCAGATCACCATGGCCGAGGACATCGGCACCGGTGGCCGGGCAGGCTACTACGACGGCGTCGGCGCTGCCCGCGATGTCATCCAGAACCACCTGCTTCAGCTCCTGGCGCTGACCGCGATGGAGGAACCGATCTCTTTCAACGCCGATGACCTGCGCGCCGAGAAGGAAAAGGTCCTCGCCGCCGTCCGGCTCCCCGCGGACCTTTCCACCCACTCCGCCCGGGGGCAGTTCACCGGCGGCTGGCAGGGCGGCGAAAAAGT
>NZ_JBVAYU010000030.1:0-2587 GCF_055412745.1 Pseudarthrobacter woesei | reverse complement strand
GGATGACCTGGGCCTCGACGAAGTGGCCGATCCGGACCTTCGCCATGACCGGGATGGACACGGCCGCGATGATCGCCTCGATCATGTCCGGATCGGACATACGGGACACGCCGCCCTGGGCGCGGATGTCGGCGGGTACGCGTTCCAGCGCCATGACGGCCACGGCTCCGGCATCCTCGGCGATGAGGGCCTGCTCGACGTTGACGACGTCCATGATGACGCCGCCCTTGAGCATCTCCGCCATGCCGCGCTTGACGTGGTCGCTGCCCGTAACCCGGGGAAGTGGCTGGTTCACTGGATGTCTCTTTCGTTGTTCTGTGGTGGCCGGCGCCGGCTGACGCGGTGTCGGGCGGACTTCTGGCGGATCCGGCCGCTATTTAAGTACGACGGTCCGGTTGCCCTGGAGGAAGACGCGGCCTTCGCAGTGCCAGCGGACTGCGTTGGAGAGCGCTTTGCGCTCGGTGTCGCGGCCGGCTGCCACGAGGTCGTCGGCGGTGTAGGTGTGGTCCACTTCGACCACTTGCTGGGAGATGATCGGGCCTTCATCGAGCTCCGCGTTGACGTAGTGGGCGGTGGCGCCGACGGTCTTGACGCCACGGGCGTGTGCCTGGTGGTAGGGCTTGGCGCCTTTGAAGGATGGCAGGAAGGAGTGGTGGATGTTGATGGCGCGGCCGTCGAGGCGGCGGGTGAGATTGTCGCTGAGGACCTGCATGTAGCGCGCCAAAACGACCAATTCGACGTCGAGCCGCTTGACGAGCTCCATCAGGCGCTCCTCGGCCGCCGGCTTGGTGTCTGCCGTGACCGGCACATGGAAGAACGGAATGCCGTGCCACTCCACGATCCCGCGGTGATCCGGATGGTTCGAGACGACCCCGACAATATCGATGGGCAGTTCGCCGATGCGTGCCCGGAACAGCAGATCGTTGAGGCAGTGCTCGAATTTGGACACCATGATCAGGACCCGGCGTTTCGCCCCGTGGGCGCGCAGTTGCCACAGCATGCCGAATTTGTCGGCCACGGGGACGAAGGCCTGCCGGAGCGAATCAAGGGTGGCGGGTTTGCCGGGGGAGTCCCCGGACGAGGCGAAGTGGAGCCGCATGAAGAAGTGACCGTCGTCCTGTGAGTCGAATTGTTTGCTTTCCAGGATGTCGCAGCCTTGTTCGAGCAGGAATCCGGACACGGCGTGGACGATTCCCCGGGTTTCCGGGCAGTCGAGGCTCAGAACGTAGTCAGCGGCGCTGCTATTGAGGGTGTCCACGGGTCAGCACTCGATCACGTTCACGGCGAGGCCTCCGCGGGAGGTTTCCTTGTACTTGGTTTTCATGTCCGCTCCTGTTTCGCGCATGGTCTTGATGGCTTTGTCCAGCGACACTTTGTGGCTGCCGTCCCCGTGCAGGCACAGGCGGGCGGCGTCGATGGCCTTGACGCTGGCGATGGCGTTGCGTTCGATGCAGGGGATCTGCACCAGTCCGCCGACCGGGTCGCAGGTCAGCCCGAGGTTGTGTTCGATTCCGACTTCGGCGGCGTTTTCCACCTGCGAGGGAGTGCCGCCCAGGACTTCGCACAGCCCCGCCGCGGCCATGGAGCAGGCCGATCCCACTTCGCCCTGGCAGCCGACCTCGGCCCCCGAGATGGAAGCATTGATCTTGAACAGGATCCCGACGGCGGCTGCCGTCAGGAGGAAGCGGATGACGCCGTCGTCGTTGGCTCCGGGGACGAACTTCACGTAGTAGTGCAGGACGGCCGGCACGATGCCGGCGGCCCCGTTGGTGGGGGCGGTGACGATCCGTCCGCCTGCGGCGTTTTCCTCGTTGACGGCAAGGGCGAACAGGTTCACCCATTCCATGGCGAGCAGCGGGTCCGCCGGCACCTGGACCGGGGACGGGTTCCTCGCTTCGGCTTCGGCGCTGACGGCGAATGCTGCCAGCGTCCGGAACAGAGCCGGGGCACGCCGCTTGACGTTCAACCCGCCGGGCAGGATCCCCTCGGCGGCGCAGCCGTTCTCGACGCACTGGCGCATGACCGCCCAGAGGGCCAGCAGCTTGTCCCGGAGTTCGGCTTCCGTGTGCCAGAGAAGTTCGTTGGCGAGCATGACGTCGGAGATGGACATGTTCTCGCGGGCACAGATTTCCAGGAGCTCGTCGGCTGTGGTGAAGGGGTAGGGCAGCACGGTGTCGTCTGCCACCACCTGGTCAGCGCCTTGCGCGTCCCCGTCGACAACGAAGCCGCCGCCGATTGGTGCGGCGGATGTTGTCGAGGGCGNCCTCGTTGCCCGAGTCCGTGATCCGGCGGTGCGCTATCCGGCCGACCGAGGTCTCACACGCGTTCTTCGGGGCGCCGTGCGGCCACCAGGCCACGATCGGCGCGTCCGGCAGCAGCAGGGCCGCCACGAGCGACTCGCTTTCCTCCGCGAGCTCGCCGTAGCCGCGGAGCAGGATGACCTCGGACGCTCCGGCGTCACCGCCCACGCGGATCTGGGCGTCGAGCCGGGTCGGGGCCGTGGCGCCGGCGTCGGCCAGGACGATGATCCGGCAGGGGTGCTCGCGGCTGGCCTCGTTGGCGGCCTCGATGGCCTCCTCCTCCAGCC
>NZ_JBVAYU010000029.1:0-2867 GCF_055412745.1 Pseudarthrobacter woesei | reverse complement strand
TCCTGGCCTTGAAATTTAGGGGATTGGCCGCCTCCGGTTCCCAGCATTTCCGCTGGTCTCCCTCGTGGCGACTTAGAAAACAATACACCCACCCAGCCCCCACCGCAAACCAGCCCCGCCGGCGGCCGGAAACCCCGCCACGAAGGGCGGGGGCGCCTCGCCGGGGCCCGAAAAGAACCCCTCCCCCGAAAACGGAAGGTGTGCTGTGCGTCACCCGTTACAGACGCCGCGCCGGTTACGATCGGTGGATGGCACAACCCCGGCGCCACGGACCCGCATTGCTCCATCGGCGTGTGTATGGGCCCCCGGCCGCCGGCCTCTCTACGGTTGAAGTTGCCTCCCGGATGGAGAGCGGCCTTGCCAACCAGGTCCCGGACACAACGAGCCGCAGTCTGTGGGAGATTTTCCGGGCGAATGTGCTGACCCTGTTCAACGCCATTGTGGGCACCAGCTTCCTTGTCCTGCTGCTGCTGGGCAGTTGGCAGGATGCCCTCTTTGGACTCGCGGCGGCAGGGAATGCCGTGATCGGTGTCGTGCAGGAATACCGGGCCAAGAAGTCGCTGGACCGGCTGGCGGTCATGGATGCCCCGCTGGCCAGGGTACTGCGCGACGGCGACATCCAGGACATCGCCACTGCCGACGTCGTCCGGGACGACGTGATGGTGCTGCGGGCCGGCGACCAGGTGACCGCAGACGCCTTGGTTCTCGAGAGCGGCGGGCTGGAGGCTGACGAATCACTCCTTACGGGCGAATCCGATCCGGTGGACAAGGACGCTGGAACCGAGGTCCTCTCCGGCTCGACCGTTGTTGCCGGCCGCGGCACTGCACGGGTCATCCGGGTGGGCGCCCAGTCCTTCGCCAGCAAACTCACGGCCGACGCCAAACGCTTTTCTCTTGTGAACTCCGAAATCCGCAACAGCCTCAACCGGATCCTTGGCTGGCTCACGTGGGCGCTGCTGCCCGTCGCCCTTATCGTGGCGAACGGCGAGATGCAGGCCCGTGGAGGCTGGGAAGAGGCCATCGCCAGAGGAATCTGGCCCTCAGCTTTGGTCGGCGTGATCGCCGGCGTCATCGCCATGGTCCCCCTTGGACTGGTCCTGCTCTCGAGTGTGGCGTTCGCCGTCGGCGCCCTACGGCTAGCCCGCGAGAAGGTTCTCATTCAGGAACTGGCAGCGGTGGAAGTCCTCGCGCGGGTCGATGTCCTGTGCCTGGACAAGACCGGGACGCTCACGGAAGGCGGGATTGTCTTCGACGGCGTGCACGAGCTGGCACAGCCTGCGGAACCAGGCTGGGAGCGGGCACTGGGCTGGTTCGCGTCCGATCCCGGGGCGAACGCGACGGCGCGCTGTCTCGCCGGAGCCTTTGAGAACGACGGCGGCAGCCCGGCCGTGTCTTCCGTTCCGTTTTCTTCCGCCCGTAAGTGGAGCTCCGTCACCTTCGACAGCGGAAGCGGGGACAGACACTCCTGGATTCTGGGTGCTCCGGAAGTGGTGCTCTCAGAGGACGCCGGGATTTTGGCCAGAGCCGGGGCGGTGCCGGCGTCGGAAGACGTACTGGGCCAGGCCGGAAAACTGGCGGCATCGGGTCTGCGGACCGTCCTGCTGGCCTATGCCAACGGTGCGGGCGTATCCGATGACGAGACTCGGCTGCCGCCCGGTGTGAGGCCCGTGGTGGTGCTGACGTTTCGGGAACAGATTCGGCCCGATGCGCGGCAGACTCTGGCCTACTTCCGTGAGGAGGGCGTTGAGTTGAAGATCATCTCCGGCGACGACCCCCGCACTGTCGCGGCGATTGCGAGGCAGCTGGGACTCGAGGTCCGGGACGGCTACGATGCCCGGACGCTGCCGGAGGAGCCAGCAGCGCTCGACGATGTGATGGAAAACAACACGGTTTTCGGCAGGGTCAGCCCCGCACAGAAGAAGGACATGGTGGCGGCGCTGCAGCGCCGTGGGCATACCGTGGCGATGACCGGCGACGGAGTCAATGATGCGCTGGCTTTGAAGGTGGCGGATATTGGCATAGCAATGGACTCCGCGGCCGCAGCCACCAAAGCCGTTGCCCGGCTGGTGCTGCTGGACGGCCGCTTTGACAGGCTTCCTGGGGTTGTGGCCCAGGGCCGACAAGTCATCGCCAATGTAGAACGGGTTTCGAACCTTTTCCTGAGTAAAACGGCCTATTCCATCGCGATTGCGACAAGCTTTGGGCTCCTGCAATTGCAGTTTCCGTTCCTCCCGCGCCAACTGTCATTCATCGACGGGCTGACCATCGGAGTCCCGGCCTTCTTCCTGGCACTCATGCCCAATACCCGACGCTATCGGCCCGGATTCCTCCGCCGCTCGTTATCGTTCTCCATCCCGGCGGGTCTCATCGTCGCGGCGTCGCTGCTTGGATTGACCGTTTACACGGGGGCGGCCGGCATAGGCTCCGGGCCACAAGCACTGCAGGCAGCATCAGTTCTCACGTTAACGATTGTCGGGCTGTGGATTCTCGCCGTTGTGGCCCGGCCACTCGATGCCAAGAAGCTGGCACTCGTGCTCGCCATGTGCGCAAGCCTGCTGATCTTGCTCAACGTACCGATCGCGCAGGAATTCTTCAACCTGGCCTGGCCGCCGGCGGAGCTGCTGCGGGCGGCGCTTCTTGCGGGAGCCGCCGGCGGCCTCGCGATCGAAATCCTCGCCTGGATCCACGGCCGCAAGTTCCCCCGCTGACCGAGGCGGCCGGCGGTGTGGTTGGGTTTGGGTTTTGGTTGGGGGGTTAAATGCGGGAGAGCCCCAACCGTGTGGTTGGGGCTCTCGACCGTTTAATGATGTTCCGGCGGTGACCTACTCTCCCACACCCTCCCGGGTGCAGTACCATCGGCGCTGTGG
>NZ_JBVAYU010000028.1:0-5235 GCF_055412745.1 Pseudarthrobacter woesei | reverse complement strand
GAGTGTGTGGTGTAAGTTATCGGCCTATTAGTACCGGTCAGCTTCACGAGTCGTTAGTCCTCGCTTCCACATCCGGCCTATCAACCCAGTGGTCTGGCTGGGGGCCTCTCACACCCGAGGGTGTATGGAAATCTCATCTCGAAGCGAGCTTCCCGCTTAGATGCTTTCAGCGGTTATCCCATCCGAACGTAGCTAATCAGCGGTGCACTTGGCAGTACAACTGACACACCAGAGGTTCGTCCGTCCCGGTCCTCTCGTACTAAGGACAGCCCTTCTCAAATTTCCTGCGCGCGCAGCGGATAGGGACCGAACTGTCTCACGACGTTCTAAACCCAGCTCGCGTACCGCTTTAATGGGCGAACAGCCCAACCCTTGGGACCTACTCCAGCCCCAGGATGCGACGAGCCGACATCGAGGTGCCAAACCATGCCGTCGATATGGACTCTTGGGCAAGATCAGCCTGTTATCCCCGAGGTACCTTTTATCCGTTGAGCGACGGCCATTCCACAATGTACCGCCGGATCACTAGTCCCGACTTTCGTCCCTGCTCGAGATGTCTCTCTCACAGTCAAGCTCCCTTGTGCACTTACACTCGACACCTGATTGCCAACCAGGCTGAGGGAACCTTTGGGCGCCTCCGTTACTTTTTAGGAGGCAACCGCCCCAGTTAAACTACCCATCAGGCACTGTCCCTGACCCGGATTACGGGCCGAAGTTAGATGTCCAAAGTGACCAGAGTGGTATTTCAACGATGACTCCACCCGAACTGGCGTCCGGGCTTCAACGTCTCCCACCTATCCTACACAAGCCACTCCGAACACCAATACCAAACTATAGTAAAGGTCTCGGGGTCTTTCCGTCCTGCTGCGCGTAACGAGCATCTTTACTCGTACTGCAATTTCGCCGAGTTTATGGTTGAGACAGCGGGGAAGTCGTTACTCCATTCGTGCAGGTCGGAACTTACCCGACAAGGAATTTCGCTACCTTAGGATGGTTATAGTTACCACCGCCGTTTACTGGGGCTTGAATTCTCAGCTTCGCCTTGCGGCTAACCGGTCCTCTTAACCTTCCAGCACCGGGCAGGAGTCAGTCCGTATACATCGTCTTGCGACTTCGCACGGACCTGTGTTTTTAGTAAACAGTCGCTTCCCCCTGGTCTCTGCGGCCCCTGCACGCTCCGGACAGCTAGTGTCCATCACGATGGGGGCCCCCCTTCTCCCGAAGTTACGGGGGCATTTTGCCGAGTTCCTTAACCATAATTCTCTCGATCGCCTTAGTATTCTCTACCTGATCACCTGTGTCGGTTTGGGGTACGGGCGGCTAAAACCTCGCGTCGATGCTTTTCTAGGCAGCATAGGATCACCGAATCCCCCCTTACGGGAGTCCCATCGGGTCTCAGGCATCATGAACGGCGGATTTGCCTACCGTTCGCCCTACATCCTTAGACCGGGACAACCATCGCCCGGCTCGGCTACCTTCCTGCGTCACACCTGTTAATACGCTTGCCTCCCAGGATCAGGTCCCGCGCTCCACCAAAACCCTTCCACCCCGAAGGGTGGGCGGGCAGGTCTCGGGCGGTTAGTATCCCCTGTTCAACATGGACGGTTTTTCGCCGGTACGGGAATATCAACCCGTTGTCCATCGACTACGCCTGTCGGCCTCGCCTTAGGTCCCGACTTACCCAGGGCAGATTAGCTTGACCCTGGAACCCTTGATCATTCGGCGGACGGGTTTCTCACCCGTCTTTCGCTACTCATGCCTGCATTCTCACTCGTGTAGGCTCCACCGCTGGTTTACACCGCGACTTCACTGCCCACACGACGCTCCCCTACCACTCCAGACGCCTGAACCAACCCCACAAGGGAGCGGCTTGGCTACTATCTGAAATCCACAACTTCGGCGGTGTACTTGAGCCCCGCTACATTGTCGGCGCGGAATCACTTGACCAGTGAGCTATTACGCACTCTTTTAAGGATGGCTGCTTCTAAGCCAACCTCCTGGTTGTCTTCGCAACTCCACATCCTTTCCCACTTAGCACACGCTTAGGGGCCTTAGTTGGTGGTCTGGGCTGTTTCCCTCTCGACTATGAAGCTTATCCCCCACAGTCTCACTGCTGCGCTCTCACTTACCGGCATTCGGAGTTTGGCTGACGTCAGTAACCTTGTAGGGCCCATTAGCCATCCAGTAGCTCTACCTCCGGTAAGAAACACGCAACGCTGCACCTAAATGCATTTCGGGGAGAACCAGCTATCACGAAGTTTGATTGGCCTTTCACCCCTACCCACAGCTCATCCCCTCCATTTTCAACTGAAGTGGGTTCGGTCCTCCACGACGTCTTACCGTCGCTTCAACCTGGCCATGGGTAGATCACTTCGCTTCGGGTCTAGATCACGCCACTGCAACGCCCTATTCAGACTCGCTTTCGCTACGGCTTCCCCACACGGGTTAACCTCGCGACGTAACACTAACTCGCAGGCTCATTCTTCAAAAGGCACGCCGTCACCAGAATCAGACTGGCTCCGACGGATTGTAAGCACACGGTTTCAGGTACTGTTTCACTCCCCTCCCGGGGTACTTTTCACCTTTCCCTCACGGTACTGGTCCGCTATCGGTCATTAGGGAGTATTTAGGCTTATCAGGTGGTCCTGACAGATTCACACGGGATTTCTCGGGCCCCGTGCTACTTGGGATACTCTCCAGGCGGTACACAACATTTCGGTTACGGGGCTCACACCCTCTCTGGCCGGCCTTTCAAGACCGTTCACCTATGCCTGTACTACTCACCCCACTGTCCCGGCAGAGACAGAACGGATAGTCCCACAACCCCGACCATGCAACGCCCGCCGGCTATCACACATGGAACGGTTTAGCCTGATCCGCGTTCGCTCGCCACTACTGACGGAATCACTATTGTTTTCTCTTCCTGCGGGTACTGAGATGTTTCACTTCCCCGCGTTCCCTCCACGCACCCTATGTGTTCAGATGCGGGTCACCAGGCAGCTCGCGCCCCTGGCGGGGTTTCCCCATTCGGACACCCTGGGATCACAGTCCGGTTATCGACTCCCCCAGGCTTATCGCAGATTCCTACGTCCTTCTTCGGCTCCTAATGCCAAGGCATCCACCGTGTGCTCTTAAAAACTTGACCACAAAAGATCAAAAACGCTAATTCACGAGAGAACCATGAAAACCAACCACACACCCCAAAGGATGCCCGGTCAGATCCAGGTTCATATTCTTGGAAATTGCTTCTTATAAAAGATGCTCGCGTCCACTATGTAGTTCTCAAACAACAACCCCGTACCCCACACCCCACACGAACCCCCACAAAAAAAGGGGGGCACAACCGTATGATCGGTGCAGCCAGGAAACCAGAAACAAACAAACCCACACCACCACCCCCGCAACCGCTCCCCCGAAAGGGAACCCGCGACAGCCATGCCATGGCCCTGTTGCCTCAGGACCCAACAGTGTGCCAAACACTAAACCGCCCGTACCCCCGCCGCACCGATCCAGGACACCCGCCCGAAAGCGGGGAGTCCGTACTGGGTGCCGCAGAAAAACACAGCGGCCGCTACTTGTTGATATTCCACCCGTGAGCACCCGCCGCAGAACTAGCGTCTGCGCAACGGGCGTACTCCTGACAACCCCTCCACACCCGCATACACGGGGCAAGGTGATCGTAGGTGCTCCTTAGAAAGGAGGTGATCCAGCCGCACCTTCCGGTACGGCTACCTTGTTACGACTTAGTCCCAATCGCCAGTCCCACCTTCGACAGCTCCCTCCCACAAGGGGTTAGGCCACCGGCTTCGGGTGTTACCAACTTTCGTGACTTGACGGGCGGTGTGTACAAGGCCCGGGAACGTATTCACCGCAGCGTTGCTGATCTGCGATTACTAGCGACTCCGACTTCATGGGGTCGAGTTGCAGACCCCAATCCGAACTGAGACCGGCTTTTTGGGATTAGCTCCACCTCACAGTATCGCAACCCTTTGTACCGGCCATTGTAGCATGCGTGAAGCCCAAGACATAAGGGGCATGATGATTTGACGTCGTCCCCACCTTCCTCCGAGTTGACCCCGGCAGTCTCCTATGAGTCCCCGCCATGACGCGCTGGCAACATAGAACGAGGGTTGCGCTCGTTGCGGGACTTAACCCAACATCTCACGACACGAGCTGACGACAACCATGCACCACCTGTAAACCGACCGCAAGCGGGGCACCTGTTTCCAGGTATTACCGGTTCATGTCAAGCCTTGGTAAGGTTCTTCGCGTTGCATCGAATTAATCCGCATGCTCCGCCGCTTGTGCGGGCCCCCGTCAATTCCTTTGAGTTTTAGCCTTGCGGCCGTACTCCCCAGGCGGGGCACTTAATGCGTTAGCTACGGTACGGAAAACGTGGAATGTCCCCCACACCTAGTGCCCAACGTTTACGGCATGGACTACCAGGGTATCTAATCCTGTTCGCTCCCCATGCTTTCGCTCCTCAGCGTCAGTTAATGCCCAGAGACCTGCCTTCGCCATCGGTGTTCCTCCTGATATCTGCGCATTTCACCGCTACACCAGGAATTCCAGTCTCCCCTACATCACTCTAGTCTGCCCGTACCCACCGCAGATCCGGAGTTGAGCCCCGGACTTTCACGGCAGACGCGACAAACCGCCTACGAGCTCTTTACGCCCAATAATTCCGGATAACGCTTGCGCCCTACGTATTACCGCGGCTGCTGGCACGTAGTTAGCCGGCGCTTCTTCTGCAGGTACCGTCACTTTCGCTTCTTCCCTACTGAAAGAGGTTTACAACCCGAAGGCCGTCATCCCTCACGCGGCGTCGCTGCATCAGGCTTTCGCCCATTGTGCAATATTCCCCACTGCTGCCTCCCGTAGGAGTCTGGGCCGTGTCTCAGTCCCAGTGTGGCCGGTCACCCTCTCAGGCCGGCTACCCGTCGTCGCCTTGGTGAGCCATTACCTCACCAACAAGCTGATAGGCCGCGAGTCCATCCAAAACCACAATAAAGCTTTCCACCCCCCACCATGCGATGAGGAGTCATATCCGGTATTAGACCCAGTTTCCCAGGCTTATCCCAGAGTTAAGGGCAGGTTACTCACGTGTTACTCACCCGTTCGCCACTAATCCCCCCACAAGTGAGGTTCATCGTTCGACTTGCATGTGTTAAGCACGCCGCCAGCGTTCATCCTGAGCCAGGATCAAACTCTCCGTTGAAGTAAAACAAAAACGAA
>NZ_JBVAYU010000027.1:0-7440 GCF_055412745.1 Pseudarthrobacter woesei | reverse complement strand
CCAACGCCCGAGCGGGCCACCGAACCCCGGTCGCAGCCCTCGCCGCCCACCAGACCCGCGACCAGGAACCCCTGGCCGCGTAACCGAAAAACAACGATTAAACTGTCTCAGAAACTTGACGTGCGCAGCCAGGCCTGCCTCCGGTCCTTGAGACATCGCGACGGCGACGGCACGGTTAAGCTCAATGACCGGCGATGGTGCAATCTGCCCAAGGTGGTCATACAGCAAGGCCACCTTTGCGAAGTCCGTGCTGCCAGAGTCCGGGGCGATCATATGGCAGGCAGCAATGGTGGCCTGGACACGGTAGTTCCCGGGCCCGGAACGGCGTGAAATGCCCATTTGCTCGGCATCCGCCAGCAGCGCCACAGCCTCCGCAACCGCAGCCCTGTCCCATGATCCGCGGTCCTGCGCCTCCAACGTCACCAAGTCCCCCGCGGCGTCTGTTCGCGCCCGTCTCCGGGCATGGTGGAACAGCATAAGCGCCAGGAGACCCAAAGCCTCCGGTTCCTGAGGGAAACCGTCGAGTAGGGCTATCAGCAGCCGGGTCAGGCGAATCGCTTCCCGGACAAGGGGTTCGCGGACCAATGTGCTGCCGCCCGTGGCCGAATATCCTTCGTTGAACATGAGATAGAGCACGGCCAAAATACCGGCCGTGCGGTCGGATATCAGCTCCGGTGGCGGCACACGATAAGGGATCCCTGCGTTCCGTATCTTGGCACGGGCCCGGACGAGTCGTTTCGACATGGTTGCATCCGAGACCAGGAACGCGCGCGCAATCTCACCTGTGGTGAGGCCGGCGACCGTGCGCAAGGTCAACGCCACCCGGGTATCGAGCGGGAGGGCAGGGTGACAACAGGTGTAAATCAGACGCAACCGGTCGTCGTCGGCCGCAGGAGTTCTGCCGGGCCCGTCCGGCAGTTCTTCGAGTTCAGTGAGGATCGCGAGTTCACGCACCGCCCTCTTTTCGCTGGCGGCACTGCGCATAAGGTCGATCGCCCTGTTCTTGGCCACGGTGGTCAGCCGGGCCCCGGTGTTCGTGGGAATGCCGCGCACCGGCCAGTCGATAAGAGCGCGCGCGAACGCATCCTGGACACTATCCTCGGAAAGGCTCCAGTCGCCCGTGACGCGGATGAGGGTTGCTGTGATTCGCGCGGTTTCGGCGGCGGAGGCCATCTCGACGGCGGTCTGCACATCCGTCGGCCCCGTTACCACTTAACCCCTCCCCCGATCATCAGTGCCGGCCACCGGACGAATGGCTACTCCCCGAGCGGCCACACTGGCCTGATCTCGATCTTGCCGAATCGTGCCATGGGATGTTTCGATGCCACCTCGATGGCCTCATCGAGATCGGTACAGGCGATGATGTCATAGCCCGCAATCCATTCCTTGGTCTCGGAGAACGGCCCGTCGGAGACCACCACTTCGCCCGCACGGACCGTGACGGTGGTTGCGTCCTCCACAGGGCGCAGCCTGTCACCGTGACGGGAGACACCCCGCGATTGCATTTCGGCCCCCCATTCCACAATATTGTCCTCGGCGGCCACATATTTCGGTGCTGAGGGATCGCTACAAATAAAAAGCATGTAATCCATGACAACTCCTTCTTATCGGTCGATATACCAACACGACGTCCGCGACGCCGCCAAAAGGACACCCGACGAGAAAATCTTTTCCAGGTATCCGGTCGGCGCTTGCTCCGAAGCTGGAATCCGACCCTCCGCCCAGCGAACCCTTGGACATGAGCGATTTCAATTATGAGCGCTGTCCTTTTCTGCGATAGCGTTCTCGACCTTTAGGTCGCGGGACGCGTCAAGCGACCTAAAGCTTCGGTGTCGCATGGCCCCATTGGGCGCCCGGCGCCGTCCGCTACCCTGAACCGTGCGCTCGACGGCGGATCATCATGTGTAGGCCCGTAAGGATTCCACCCAAGACCAGGGCGAAAAGCACCGGGACTGCGAAGATGCCCAAAGCGAGGGAGAAAATCTGGGTCACTACTTCGCTCATTGCATGAAGATTGCCGTCTAGGACACGCATTTCGAGTGCGCTCCTCACGGATGTGAAGTGCGCGGGGGTGATCCACAGGGCGGCTAGAGACACAACCCAGACAATCAGCCGCCGGAGCGGGCGGATACCGCACCGGCCGAGCACCACGCCTACGATGACCGCGGGAAGCCATGTCGAGATCAACGAGACCTCAATTGGAAGACCGGTCGGAGGGCTCAGCATCGAAACCGCGTCCACGATCCAGGATGAGAAGGGCACAGCCGAGAGGGCTAGGCCAAGAGAGACTGGACTGACGGAACTGCGGGATACCAGCCAGAACACTGCTTGAGCCAGCAGCGCCGCGAAGACGGCGCCGCCCAGCAAGCCTCCGAAGTAAAGCACCGCCCGTTGGTCCACTCGCGGCCCGTGAACTCCCAAGCCGTCAGCGACGACCGCGAAGCTCTGGATTATCGCAATGCTGTGCACGAGGAGGACGCCAACTGCAGCGGACCACGCCTGCGCATATACCACCCGCCTAAAAAATCGCACGCCCAGGGCTGCGACGGCTCCGCCAACGAAGAGCAACACAGCGACCCGCAGCGCGTGATACTGGTTCACGGGCAGGAGCGCCAACGGCATGTCCTCGGGCAGGACGCCGGCCTGCCAAAGATTTTGAAGCGGCAGCTTGGCGCCGGTGGCAAGCCACGGAGCAAGAACGAGCGCAGCGGAAGCGAATCCGATCGCGAGTCCGGTGAGTACACCGGTAACACGCCCCATTGGGTGAGCGGCCATCAAAGGAGTTCCGCGAAAACGAGCTGGCCAACGCGCGCGACGACGGCGTTGTTGTTCACCGCATCCGGATCGTCCGTTTTGGTCATCACGGCGAGTGTCAGCGGAGGACCCGCATCCGGCCACACGACGCCCGCGTCATTCACGACTCCGTAATCGCCAGCACCCGTCTTGTCGGCGAGTTCAGCTCCAGGTGGCACAACCGCCCCCAGCCGCTTGCCGGCGGTGGTATTGCGGAGCATCCAACCGCGAAGACGGGCCTGCCCAAGTGCACTCAGCGCGTCGCCGAGCAAGAGGGCCTCGTAGAGTTTGTGGATATCAGACGGTGTGCTGGTATCGCGAAGGTCCCCAGGAAGCGCCTCGTTGAGCTCCGGCTCCCAGCGGTCGAGACGGGTGGAACGGGCACCGAGACTTCGCGCATATGCGCCTATCTGCATTGGACCTCCGATGACTTCGAGCAGGAGATTACCAGCCGTGTTGTCGCTGAAACGCAGGGCAGCGTCGGTGAGCTCCTCCACGCTCATGTCCCTGTCCTGGTCGGCAGCGCAAATTATGGAGTTCTCCACAATCTGATCCCCACGGAACAGAATTCGGCGTTTCCAGAACTCATCGTCGTACGCGTGGTCGCGGAGCAGTCGGGCAACAGCAAGAGTCTTGAAAAGAGAGCACATCGGGAACGTGTCACCGCCTCGGTATGCATAGGAGGTTTGCCCCCGTCGGCCCGCGGCAATCCCGATCGTGACGCCATGCGCCGATTCGAGGTCGGCGATTGCCCGGTCGAGACGTCGATGGACGCTCCCCGTCCCGGGCGGCTTCTCCTGTGCGGAAGCTGGGCCTCCCGTAGCGGCCATTGAAGCTGCGAGTACTCCGCCTGCACCGAACAAGAGGATCTTGCGACGGGTCGAGTCGAAGGGCCGATCTTGCGGCTGGGATGTATGAAGTTGATCCATGCAGCCAGTCTGAGTGGAAAATCTGACTCGCTCAAAGCCAAAAATGACAGGATTGATGCATCAACGGCATAATTGAGGGATGGATGTCCTTAGCGGTGCGCGCGCGTTCGTCGCCGTCGCTCGTCGGCAAAGCTTCTCGGCCGCCGCGCAGGACGAACGGACGACGCAGCCCGTTGTGAGTCGCCGAGTCGCCGGCCTCGAGGCCCAACTCGGCGGAGCGCTGCTCGAGCGAAGCACGCGCCAGGTGAGTCTGACGCCCCTCGGCGCTGCACTTCTTGGACATGCACAGGCGCTGCTGAGCGCCGAACGCTCACTCCTCGATGCTGCAACATCCCACCGTAGCGGCACGGTCCGCCTTCTCGTACCCTGTGATCTTGATCCCGCGCTGTGGGCAGCCCTTCGATTACGCGCGCTCGGAGCGGGCACGGACCTCGAGATCGAGGAAAATGACCTGGAGCGGCGTACTTTGCGGTTTCGCCTCGGGGAAGCGGATGCCGCCCTTCTCCCGGTCGAGACAGCACGAGCCGACTGGGTGGTGCCGCTGGGCCTCGCGCAGGCTACCGATCGGCTCAGGCCGCTTACACTCGCCGCTTTGCGTCCGACCCGTGCTCTGGGGCCACGCGCGGCCTCACGTCTCGCAGTGCTGGCGGAGGATGCCTCCGCCCAACTTCTATCCGCGTTACGAGAGTCCGCTGCGGAATCCGGGCTGGCAGCACATCAGGTTTACGAGTCCCCAAGCGTCGTCAGCGCGCTCACCGGAGCGCTAGCAGGCGACGACTGGGTCCTCTGCACTCGAGAGCAGGCGGCCGCGTGGCGTTTGCAATGGTTCGAGGTGCGCGAATTGACACTCGCGCGTGCCTATCGGCTTGAGTCGCGCACGCCAGATGGCAGGAAGCTGTTCGAGGCGACCCTTCAACGGGAATTCGCTGCGGCCCTCGGCGGCGTCAGGCGGGAGCAATCCTGACCGTCTCGGCGCACGACGCCGGTGCCGGGACGAGCGCACTGCGCCGGGCAGCGCACGTGCTCGAGGCCGCGGGACTCTCGGGATCTCTTCTCGTGCGTCACCTCGGCACGGGACACGAGCTTGCGCTTGACGCCGATCGGCCCTTCCCGCTGGCGTCTGTCGCCAAGTTGCCCCTCGCAGCGGCCGCGCTCGACGCCGCGCACCAGGGTAAGCTCGATCTCAGCACGCCGGTGCGCATCGATGACACGAGCCGATCTCAGGGTGGTCCCGGCCTTGCCCGCTTTGCCCACTCGGCTACGATCGCCGTAGGGGATCTCATCCGGCTTGCGATAGAGATCAGCGACAACACGGCCGCGGATGCAATTTTCCGCATCGTCTCCCCGCGCGACGTCACGGAATGGCTCCAGGCCCTCGGCACGAGCGGCATCATCTTGCGTCATCCGATCGGCGAACTCTATGCCTCGCTCGCGACGCAAACCTTAACCCGCGATGCTGCTACGGTGCACTCGCTCGTCGTTTCTGCTGACAAACAAGGGCACCCCTCTCCATTGCCCCAACTAGACATCGAGCGCGCTAACGCCGGCACCGCGCGCGGGCTTGCCGATCTCCTGCAAAAGATCTGGGACGGAAGCATCGACGACGCGGTGGCGGCACCTCTGCGCGAGATGCTCGCTGGAAACGTATTCCGACACCGCCTCGCACCGGATTTCTCAGCCGATACGTCGGTCTGGCACTCGAAAACGGGTTCCTTCGTCCATCTCCGTCACGAAGCGGGCGTCGTCGAACACATCGGCGGCGAGACCCTCGTCGTTGTCGCCCTCACTCGCAGTCGGGTGCCGGCCGTCATCCAGCCGTCCGCGGAGCAGGCAATGGGTCACGCTGCGCGCATCCTCCACGATGAACTCGTCTAGTCATATACCCAACCCTGCTGAGGCACAATTCAACCCCTCGGCAACCCGACTACTCTGGGCTACTCCGCACCTGGGATCTTTGCGTGGCGGCGCTGAACGCCGACATCCAGAATCACAAGGCCTTCAACAAGGCCATCGCCCCGAAGGCGGCGCACCACGGGAGTGCTTTCCCAAGTTGCATCGTTGAGGAACATCTCGGAACGATCTGCGTTCTGGCCTAGAACCCAGTCCTGGATTCATCGTTGGGCGCCACCATTGCCGGAGGATTCCCGGGCAGTTGTAGCCACAACAAGCCCGGAACACTCAACTGTCTCGCTTAGGGCATTCAAAGTCGTGCAACGCCGGCCAAACAGGGTCGATGTCACCGTGCACCGACAGAAGCGCACCTTCGGCGCCCCACGTAAATTCATACGTCCCGGAGGCAATGGGCTGGTAGCCATCATCAGCGGTCCAAGAACTAACAGGCCTGCCAAAGCCACCAAGCCCCACTGCGTACAACTCACCGCCACCGGCAAACAAGAACGAATGCTCTCTCACTGCGGCCTGGCAGAAGCCGGGCCCCTGGGGACGCAAGACGGTGTAAGTAGCACCAAGGTCGCCTACCCCACTGATTGCGCTGCAAACTCCGACCAAAACTGCAAGTCCCACCCACAGTCGTGAACTCCTGCGGGTAGATCTTTGCTCCCCCGACGCAGCCTTCCGGGAGTCGCGCACAAATGCGCGGACGATTGCGAGTACGAGCGAAAGTACGAGCAGCGAACTGCTAAGAGCCCATCCGGGCATCACCAACTCACCCCACACCAGCAGGAAACCAACATGCCGCCCACGATGGCCACTGCCGCCAGGAGTAGGCACAGGCTGACAGCCTGGTCGAGGCGATGTGCAGCCATCGTTCGGTGTCTGAACGATAGCCGAGTCGAGTTCATCGAACCATCATCGCAGCTGTGGATCACGAATATGCCGCAGGTAGTGGCAGGTTGCCGACGTCTTCGAAGGGGATAACGCGACGATGCTTAGGGCCAACGTACGTGAAGGTTGGCCATTAGATCTAAGGAGAATAGACGGAGGCGTTTGAATTACAGCCGTGGATGGCGTTATTCTGTCAGCGGTAAATGGCGGGTGTCCGTTCGAGGGAAGCCTCTATTCAGGCCAGCTNAGTCCAGTGTCTGTGTGAGTTTCGTGTCCGAGAATGGACACAGGAGGAAATTCACGAATCATGGCACGCAGACACACCCCCGAGCAGGTCATCGCCAAAGTCCGGCAGGGCCAGAAGATGCTCAACGACGGACGCCCGATGGTCGAGGTCATCAAGGAGCTTCAGGTCACCGCGGCGACCTGGTACCGATGGCTGAACCAGTACGGGTCCGAGAAGAACGCCGAGGCGTCTAAACGGACGAAGGAGCTGGAGAAGGAAAACGCCTGCCTCAAGCGCCTGCTGGCGGAGAAGGAACTGGCCATCGACATCCTAAATGAGGTGGCCAAGGGAAAATTCTGAGCCCCGAACCCCGCCGCCGTGCCGTGCGCATGGCGGTGGAGAAGTTCGGGGCATCCGAACGCTTCGTCTGCGCGGTCCTGGGCCAGAACCGGTCCGCGTTCCGCAAGAAGAAGCCCGGCATGGGCTTCGAGGAAATGCAGCTCCGCGCAGCCCTGCGTGCCGTCGCCGTGAAGCACCCCGCTTGGGGCTGGCGGAAAGCCCGCTGGCACCTGCTGGCACGGCCCGAGTGGGACGGCGTGGCACTGAACAGGAAGCGGGTGCGCCGGCTCTGGCGCGACGAAGGGCTGACCTGCAAACCCAAGGCGCGGAAGAAGCGCCGCACCGGGCCCGGAGCCGGGGAGCAGAAAC
>NZ_JBVAYU010000026.1:0-7997 GCF_055412745.1 Pseudarthrobacter woesei | reverse complement strand
TCAAGACCGACGCCGTGAAGGCCGACATGCTCGTCGGCATCGCCAAAATCACCGTCAACACCAAGTAACACCCGCCAGGAAACCTGCCGGATGCATGGTCTGCACCGGCGGGAAGTGCCGCGGTCCCTCCCCTGGAGGGTCCGCGGCACTTTTCCGTGCGCACACCGAAAGGATTCCCGGTCTAAGCACTCCCGGGACAGCCGTAGCCTTGAAAGGTGACTGAAATGAGCAAAGCCATGGTTGATGTGATTCTGCCGTGCTTGAACGAAAGGGGCGCCCTGCCGTGGGTGCTGTCCCGGATGCCCGAGGGGTACCGGGCAATTGTGGTCGACAACGGTTCCACTGATGGGTCCGCCGAGCTGGCCGCCGCTCTCGGAGCGGTTGTAGTCCGGGAGGAACGGCGGGGTTTCGGGGCGGCCGCCCATGCAGGCCTGCTCGCAGCCACCGCAGAGTTCGTGGCGTTCTGCGACTGTGACGGTTCGCTGGACCCGGCGCAACTGCCGGCGCTTTTCGCACCGGTCATGGACGGCAGCGCGGATCTGGTGTTGGGGAGCCGTCAGCCTGAGCCTGGCGCGTGGCCCCTCCACGCCCGCATCGCGAACGTGGCGCTGGCCTGGCGACTCCGGCGCCTGACGGGTGAACGAGTGACGGATCTCGGTCCTATGCGGGCAGCGCGCCGGCTTGAACTGCTGTCCCTGGGGTTGGAGGACCGCCGCAGCGGTTACCCCCTGGAGATGTTCCTCAAGGCGAGCCTTCGCGGCTGGCGCCTCCGTGAAATCCCCGTGCCGTACGCCCCGCGGACCGGGAAGTCGAAGGTGACCGGCACGCTCCGCGGAACGCTGACTGCGGTGCGCGACATGTCGGTACAGCTCAAAGCGGCCGCGGCGTCCCCGGGCTCCGGACCGGTCCGAAACAGCTCCGGCAACGAATAATGCATATGAGCAACAACATCGATCTGACAGTGGCCGTCATTGCCAAGCAGTGCCTGCCGGGAAGAGTCAAGACCCGGCTTAGCCCTCCACTCACACCCGAAAGAGCCGCAGCCCTGGCGCAGCTGAGTCTCAGCCGCACTTTGGCTACAGTGCGACTCCTCCCGGCACGCAACAGACTCCTGGTCATGGACGGAACCCCGGCGGCCCGGGACGCGGCGCATTTCACCGTTATGCAGCAGGTCCCGGGCGGGCTGGACGCACGGCTCGCTGCCATCTGCGATGCGGCCGCCGGCCCGCTGCTGATCATCGGCATGGATACCCCACAGTTTTCAGCGGACCATGTGGCGCCGCTGTTGCGTGACTGGACCACAAGCGAAGCAGTTC
Source organism: Pseudarthrobacter woesei (assembly GCF_055412745.1). NCBI lineage: Bacteria > Bacillati > Actinomycetota > Actinomycetes > Micrococcales > Micrococcaceae > Pseudarthrobacter > Pseudarthrobacter woesei. Next base: position 6,681 of record NZ_JBVAYU010000026.1, on the reverse strand, counting down.
ATGACGCCTGGCTGGGACCGGCAACGGATGGCGGTTTCTGGGCCCTCGCGCTGCGCCGTCCTAACGGAGCCCTGATCCGGGGAGTGCCGATGTCCACTGCCACGACCGGAGCCAAGCAGCTCGCCCGGCTCTCCGCCGCCGGCCTCAGCGTCGGGATGCTCCCCGAACTGCGGGACATGGACCACTTTAGCGATGCACTCGAGATCGCCGCCGAGATTCCCGGCACCGAATTCGCCGACGCGGTGGATGAAGCCGCAGTCATGGGACAGGGCTCACCGCCCACCGCCGGGGTCACGCGATGACGGCCACCGGCGTCGTTTCTGCGGCCCACTTCGGCCAGGGCCACCATGAGCCCTATGCGCGGGCGCTGGCGGACGGATCCGGCACTCTGACGCTGCGTCCGGACAGCGAGCACCACACCGCAGACCCCGTGGACTTCGATGTCCGCAGCTGGTGCGAGGATGCCAGCCTGCTGGAGAGTTCGCTGCTGCAGAGCCTTCAAGGGCCAGTGCTCGACGTCGGCTGCGGCCCGGGCAGGCTGCTGGCTGCTGCCCAGCGAATGGGCCTGGCGGCCCTCGGCATCGATACCAGCGCAGAGGCGGTCAGCCGGGCGCGCGGCCGCGGTGCCCGCGCACTCGAACAATCGGTCTTTTCCCCGGTACCCCAGGCCGGTCAGTGGCAGTCCGTCATCTTGCTCGACGGCAACATCGGCATCGGCGGAAGTATCACGTCCCTGCTGCGCCGATGCCGCCAACTCGTCGCTCCCTACGGGACACTCCTGGTCGAGGTGGAAGCCGACGAGGACATGGACACCGTCTATTCCGCCGTATTGGAAGACGCGAACGGCAACCAAAGCGAGCCTTTCCGCTGGGCACGAACGGGCACCGCAGGGCTCTCTTCCCGGGCCCAGCGCAACGGGTGGACCATTGATTCGATTCAACGCCTTCACGGCCGCGTCTTCTGCCGCCTCTCGCCCGCTCCGGAACCCGGCAGGATTGCGGGGTGAGCAGCGCCGCACCCTCAGCGACCCGCGCCGGCACCAGGCTCAGGCTGTTCGTCATCCTGCCCTCCCTGTTCCTTCTGAGTGCCGGGTTGCTGTGGTGGATGGTGCTCCCCGGAAATCCCTTCGAATCCGCCCCTATTGTCGGGACCTGCGTGTCATGGATCGTGCTGATCGGAGCGGTTAGTCTCCTACGGCACGTGCCGCGGCGCCGGGTCGGCGCCGTGATCATCGCCGGCACAGTGCTGCTCGGCCTCGTTGCGGTGGGCGCACCACCCCGGACCAGCAACGATGCTGCCCGCTATGCCTGGGACGGGATCGTTCAAAAGGCGGGAATCTCCCCCTATTCGTATGTACCCGTGGACGAGACCCTCAGCAGCCTAAGGCCGGATTGGCTGTTCGCGCCCGGCAACTCCGGGGACGATGGCAGGCCGTTCTGCGCCAAGGACCTGTTTGGGACGGAATCTGTCGCGGCCATCGGCTATCCGTCGGGGAATCCCCTGTGCACGGCCATCAACCGGCCGCACGTTCCCACCATCTATCCGCCCACGGCCGAAATCTACTTCATTGGCGTACGGGCCGCCGTCCCGGACTCGGTCGGCTACCTTCCGTTCCAGCTGGGCGGACTGCTCATCAGCCTGGCCGTCGGGCTGATGCTCCTCCGCGTCCTTTCCCAACGCGGCCTGCCACCCCATCTGGCCGGGGTCTGGGGGTGGAGCCCTTTCGTGCAGCTTGAGGCCGTGAACAACGCCCACGTCGATCTACTGGGCGGCGCCCTGATCCTGGCCGCCGGAATGCTGTTGGCGGGCGGCCGGCCACTGCGCTCCGGAGCGGCTTTCGGTGCCGCGGTGGCCACGAAACTCATTCCGGTCATTGCAGCCCCGGCCTTGTTGTTCCGGCGCCCTGCCCGGTTCATCGCCGCAGCGCTGGCGACCTTCGCCCTCCTCTATGTGCCCTATGTGGCCGCTGCCGGCGCCGGTGTCCTGGGCTTCCTGCCCGGCTACCTCAAGGAGGAGGGCTACAGCCAGAGCGGCGGCATCCGCTTCGGGCTCGCCCAACTCGTCTCTGCCGGCCCCTGGCCGCCTGTGCTCAGCGCAGCGGCCTTGGCCGTCGTCGCCCTCGGTGTGCTGCGGCGGACCCGCGCTGAGAATATCTGGGAGCAGCAGACGGTCATGATCGGGCTGACGCTGCTGATTGTCAGCCCGAATTACCCCTGGTACGCACTGATGCTCCTGCCGTTCATTGTCCTGAGCCGGCGATGGGAATATGTCGGGGTGCTCCTTGCCCTCGACTTCATCTATATGGTCCCTACCAAAGACCCGTTCAGTGTGCCGCTCAACCAGATGGCCCTCCTTCTGGCCGCTGCCGCTGTCGCGGCCGGTGTCTGGTGGCGGCGCCGTGCGGAAGTTCAGCAGGCCGCCGTCGCCGCCCTCAGGTCCGGAGTGCCGGGCACCGTGGTTTCAGCCTAATGACCGGCACCCTTCCCTCCACCACAAGCTCCCCCGAATGGCAGGATTGCACCATGGACACATCAATTCCCGGCACGCCGCAGGCGCGCATAGGCATCATCGGCGGCTCCGGCACCTACCGGCTCCCCGGCGCAACGGTCCGGGCCAGCATCGACGTCGAGACCCCCTACGGGCCGCCCTCGGGGCCCGTGACGCTGGCCGACGTGGCCGGGCGCACCGTGGCATTCCTCCCCCGCCATGGCGGGAACCACTCGCTCCCGCCGCAAAAGATCAACTACCGGGCCAACCTCTGGGCGCTCAAGAGCCTTGGCGTCGAGGCGGTGCTGTCATCCTCGGCAGTGGGCGGCCTGCGCGAAGGCTTCGGGCCCGAGACCTTCGTGGTGACCGACCAACTGATTGACCGAAGCTGGGGACGTGCCGACACGTTCTTCGACGGCACGGCGGCCGACGGCGTCCCCGCGGCCGGCGTCCAGCACCTGCCGGCCTCAGAACCGTTTTGCCCGACGCTGCGTTCGCATCTGGAATCCGCGCTTGCGGCCCGTGACCTGTCCTATGTTCCGCAGGGAACGGTGGTGGTGATCAACGGACCACGTTTTTCAACGAAGGCCGAGTCGGCGTGGTACGTCAGCGGCGGTGCTGACATCATCAGCATGACCCAGTACCCGGAACCCGTGTTGGCCGCCGAACTGAACATGGGCTTCGCCAATCTGGCCTTCATCACCGATTCAGACACCGGACACGATGGCTCGGATCCGGTGACGGCCGACGCTGTCTTCGCCCGGCTGAAGAACGCCCAAGGCAGCATCCTTGCCGTGCTCGAAGCGACCGTGGCAGCCATCAGCGATGTCTACTCCCCCCGCCCGCTGATGGATCAGGAAGCGGTGCGCCGGATCATGGCGCTCCCCGTCGTCGGGGAAGCGGTGACCGTCCGATGAAACTTCTCGTCACGGGCGGCGCCGGCTTCATCGGTTCGCATATAGTCGAGGCCGCCCTCGCCAAGGGATGGACAGTTCGGGTCCTGGACTCGCTGGACTCCGGTATTCATCCCCGGCCGCCTGTATTTGATCCGAGGGTGGAACTCATGGTCGGCGATGTCACCGACCCGGACACGGTCGATTCAGCAGTGCGGGGGGTCGACACGGTCTGCCACCAGAGTGCGAAGGTGGGGCTCGGCGTGAGCTTCGCGGACGCGCCGGACTACATCCTCAACAACGATTACGCCACGGCCGTCCTGCTGGCCGCGATGGAACGCCACGGCAACACAAGGCTGGTCCTGGCCTCCTCCATGGTGGTCTACGGCGAGGGCGCCTACGCCGATTCCCAAACAGGGCTTCCCGTCAGGCCCGGGCCTCGCGACGAGGCTGACCTGCGAGCGGGCATTTTCGATCCCCGAAGCCCCGAAACCGGGGCCGTCCTGATCCCCGCGATGGTCACCGAGGATGCACCGCTGGATCCGCGCAACGTCTACGCCGCATCAAAACTGAGCCAGGAGCATCTTGCCGCCTCGTGGGCCCGGAGCACGTCCGGCTCAGCGGTCGCCCTGCGCTATCACAACGTCTACGGCCCCAGAATGCCGAAGAATACGCCCTACGCCGGAGTCGCTTCCCTGTTCCGTTCAGCGCTGGCCCGTGGCGAGGCACCCCGGGTATTCGAGGACGGCGCCCAGCGCCGCAGCTTCATCCATGTCCGGGACGTGGCCGCGGCGAATATTGCCGCCGCAGAGTCGCTGTCCGGCACCAGGGCACCGGATTTTCGCGCCTATAACGTCGGCGCGGACGAGGTTCGCACCATCGGTGACGTGGCTACAGCGCTGAGTACCTTCAGCGCCGGTCCCGCGCCGGTGGTAACCGGCGAGTACCGGCTCGGGGATGTGCGTCACATCACCGCGTCCTCCGCGCTGATCAAAGCTGAACTGGGCTGGGTCCCGGCCGTGGGCTTTGACGACGGCATGCGGGAATTTGCCGCCGCTCCCCTGCGGGGCGAACAGGGCTGAACTGGGGTTAACGGGAAAGCCACGGACCCCCAAGGTCCGTGGCTTCCTGTTTTGCCCTGCCTCCGCCGCTTCATGCGGCCGCTGCTGGTGCGGGTGTTACTTGGTGTTGACGGTGATCTTGGCGATGCCGACGAGCATGTCGGCTTTCACGGCGTCGGTCGTGAAGGTTTTGTTCAGCAGGCCGGCGGCGGTGCCGGAGATCAGCACCCGGGTGCCTTCCAGGACGGCGGTGTCGCCGGCGGTCTGGAGGTGCCCGGGTCGATGGTGAAGTCGGTCAGGTCCACCGTGGTGCCCGGCGGTGAGCTTGAGGGTCTCCAGGGCCTTGGCGGAGGAAGCATCGAGCTTCACCGGCCGCGACGCTCCAGAATCACGATAGTGGCAGCGGTGCCAAGAACCAGCAGTGCCCAGAACCACATGAGATATCCGGCGTAGTCGGCTTCCAGCACCGTGGTGGACCGGGCCACGGATTGGGCCTTCAACAGGATCCCCGACACAAGGGTAATGACGGCTCCCGTCAGCAGGGCACCGCGCAGCACGGCCGACGACGGCGTCCGCAGCCTCGAACCGGCACGGGTCAGGCCGGCGCCGGCGAGGGTGGAGAGCGGCACTATGACGCCGTCGTGAAGGAGCACCGCAACGGCCATCCAGGTCAGCAGGCCAATCAGCTGCGCCGGGCCCAGCTGGGTCGGCAGGCCCAGCAGCCCGTAGCCGAGGATTGCCGTGCCGGCGGTGCCGAGCGCCAGCCGGGAAACTCTGACGGTGGTCGACGTTTTCACAGGATCTCCACGCTTTGCAGCCATTTGGTCTGGAGCACCCCGGGCCGTCCGGGGGCGATGATTCGGGCCGGGTAGCCATGATCCAGATCGAGCTCCGAGCCGTTGAGCTCCAGGGCCACCAGCGTTTTTTCGTCCTGGGTATATTCGGCCGGCATGTTCATGATGCGGTAGGCGCCTTCCGGTTCCAGGCTGGTGAACCGCAGTTCAGAGCCCGCGGGCGCGCCAACGGCTGCCAGCAGGTCCCGGACGCGCACGCCCCGCCACGTCGCCATTTGGCTCCACCCCTCGACGCAAGCGATCGGCAGATCGTGGCTGTGCTGGGGAAGCGCCCTGAGCTCGGCAAGCGTGAAGGAGCGGTTGGAGGAGCCTGAGCGCACCATGAGCGCCCAGGCCGCGGACTTCGCCTGGTCGATCACCTTGGCATCCGCCGCGGTCCGGTTCACCGGCACCCCCTGGGGCCCCGTGCCCATTTTGCGTGGGGCGAACAAGTTTGCCGGTGCCAGCCAGGAGAAGGATTGCCCCGCCGTCGTCACGACGACCGTTCCTGTCGCAGCGGCAACACCGGTCAGGAATGCCCGTCGCGACCAGCGGCCAGGTGCGGTGCTGCCTGCGCCCGGTTCATGTCCGACGGCGGTCAGACCGCCGACGTCGGCCGTCGCCGGGGCGGCGGCTTCCCTATCCGCCGGCCGCAAACGCCAGTGCGCCGCAATGGCCGGGAGCTTGACCGCGATGTGAAGCAGCAGCGAACCCCAGATCACCCAGGCCAGCCAGTAGTGGGTTTCACGGAACGGAAACGGCCACGGATACCACTTGTACGTATTGATCAGTCCGGTGGTCAGCTGCAGCAGCGACGACGCGATGAACAGTGCGATAGAGGCCCGCTCCAGGCCGTGCACCAGCGACTTCACCGGCGGCCACTTGAGCAGTTCGGGGAACACGGACCACAGCTTCGCCAGCAGCAGCGGAATCGAGGCGATTCCAAAAGTCATGTGCAGGCCCTGCGTCAACTGATAGATCCACACCGGGCTGGTGGGGAAGAACATCCACGACGGCGGATTTTGCAGCCCGTGGCTGAAGAGACCCGTCAGGAAGCAGATGGTGAAGCTGATCCCGAGCCAGCGGCCCAGGACAACCGTCAGACGCGTGCTGCGCGTCGGCGAGGCGAACTTCGCAGCGAGGGCTTCTGTGAGCCTCTGCGGTTCGGACTTCTTCATGTCTTGATCACTTCGCTATTCCTCGGCCGTCTGGGAGCATTCTAAGCGTCGAGCCGAAAACGCCACGGACCCGGGGGTCCGTGGCGTTCGCCGTTGCAGGTCCGGGTGTTACTTGGTGTTGACGGTGATTTTGGCGATGCCGACGAGCATGTCGGCCTTCACGGCGTCGGTCTTGAAGGTTTTGTTCAGCAGGCCGGCGGCGGTGTCGGAGATCAGCACCCGGGTGCCT
>NZ_JBVAYU010000025.1:0-10776 GCF_055412745.1 Pseudarthrobacter woesei | reverse complement strand
CCAACGCCCGAGCGGGCCACCGAACCCCGGTCGCAGCCCTCGCCGCCCACCAGACCCGCGACCAGGAACCCCTGGCCGCGTAACCGAAAAACAACGATTAAACTGTCTCAGAAACTTGACGTGCGCATCAAGCCCGGGCAGCCAACATGGGTCAGAACCGGGCGCTGCCCGGGGCCGAACCCGTGCCGCCCAGCACGGAAGGAACGAACCTCCCGGTCAGGGAAAGCTGGCGCCCCTGCGGCCTGCCTGCCCAGACCCCGGCGTTTCTACTGGTGGTTCTCGGTGTTATGAGCTGGCGGCGCTGGTGTTGATGTCGCCGTTGACCCCCTTGGGGAAGAACCCGCCTTCGCGTACTGCCTTGGGAGTCAGATAGGCGATGTTCAGGACCTGTCCGGCGCTGCGGCTGAAAGCAATGCCGTTAGCGTCCGTGGGGACGAGGTTGGCGGTGTCTTTGGTGCCGATGCCCTGGTCGAGGTCCGTGGACCCGTCGAGGCTGTCCCGGGCATCGGAGATGGCCTGGACAGGCATCTGCAGATCCCGGGCGTAGAGGGTGGTTCTGATGATGCCGGCGTGGTACGCCTCGACAGCGAGGATGCCGGCGGCGGCTTCGAGGTAGGTTTTGTTATCGATCAGCGGTGCTGCTCCCTTGTAGGCGGTGACGCCGACGTCCTCGAAAATGAACGCACCCAGAAGAAAGCTGATTTCATCGGCGAAGGGGTTGAATTTCTGGCCTGCCTTGATCAGGCCCGCGGCCTTCGCCGCGGCGGTGAAGCTGGCCTCCAGATCAATCTGGGGCCGGGAAACAGCGGCTTTGCCCAAAGCGGTGCGAAGGAACTTGACGTGCGATTTCTCGTCGGCGGCTATTTCCTTGGCGTATTTTTCGATCAGGCTTCCGGATTTGAACGGGACCTTGGCTCCTCCGGTGACCCCGCCCTTGCGTCCCTTGCCGTCGGTGAGGTCGTCGTCCAGGCCGCGGCCTGTGACGGCACGCAGGTAGAACTCCGCCTCGAGGTATTCCAGGTTGAGGGCGAAGTTCAGAATTGCCCCGTCGCTGGGCCCCTTGCCGGAATTCTCTTCCTCCCGGGACGCATACGCCGGTGAGCTCGCGAGCAGGGCCGCGGCGCCGCCGATACCTGCGATCCCGGCCGCCCGGAACAGGATACGCCTATCCACCGGGTCTTCGGCGCTGCGGCTCATTGCATCGGTGATGAATTTCTGGTCGAACATCGGTGTGCTCCTGTCATGAGTGCGATTTTGAGACCATGACAATTCGCAGGGTACTCCCGCCGGGCGGCGGCCGGAAGAGTCAGCGCGAAACTGTGGCATCCCGGGGCGGGGAATCGCGTCAAGTCTTCCGTTCAGTTTTTGCGGTTCCGTAGACCGGCCCCCCACTCCGCGGGACGCAACCGAGCCCTACCCAAACGTCGGCATACCGCGGACGTCAGCATAATCGGTCCGAATCGGCGCCAAGGATGGGGAACGGGAACGCGGCGGTGGCGTCTCTGACGGCCGCGAAACCCATTTCTGTGCCATGTTGATCACCGAGCGGGTTTCCGTCCGGCCGGTCACGATGTCAGTGAAATCAAGGGCGAAGCAGATCTCGCCCTCGTAACTGCCGCTCCCGTAGCCGACCCGATCGATCTCGACGAACCCGTGATCCCATGGCCTACGGCGGCCGCCTCCGTCGAAATAGGCTCCCGCGGCAACCAATGGATACAGCCGGCGCAAATGGGAGAACGCCGTGGCCATTTAGTTGGCGCAGATCGGTGAATGGGCGGAGTGTCTGATGCGCGCCTGCCCCGTATCATCCGCCGCCCCAAACCCCCGACGACCGTCTGGGTCGGCATCACCCCTATCGGATTTGCTTCTCTCACGAAGGTGAGGCGGCATACTCCCATACAATATGTGCCATGGAGTCCGCAGTGCTGTGCCCGGAGTGTTTTCATATTCGTCCGGACCTAGGAACCCCTCCGCTGAAGCGCTTGCGCGGACTCGGGCCGGCCCTGGCGGGGCGATGCCCTGTGCTGGTCGAAGCCGAGGAATCCGTCGGTGGTGTAGCCGGCCCCTGCTGGTGCGCCGACGAATTTCACAGGGAGATTGCCCGGTCGCCCGGACGCGGAAAACGCCCCCCGGCCGCCGTCAAGGAAGACAGGCACAGGGGCGTCATAAATGTCCCACCCACATCGGGGGGATATCGAAAACAGGGGACCGGGCTACGGCCCCCTCTGAGGAGGTGGGCAATCGATGCCTCACCGGCGTTTAGCCGGGAATCGGATTCCCGGGCTTTTCTGAGCCCCGGCCAGAAATTCGGAAGACGGCTTGGACGGTCGGAGGTGCAACCGAGAAGCCTGCCCGTTGCGCCCCGGCGGGTCAAAGCGGGCGGGAGGCGGCCGGGTCCAGTGCGTGCAGCACGGCGCCTGTCACGATGCCGTAACCCAGGTGCGGGAGGATGTCGCTGGCCCAGTCCGCAGGAGACCAGGTGCGGGGATCGGTAATTCCCAGAACGGTCATAGGGCCGTTGCTGCCGATCAGTGCGCCGGCCGCCGCAATCAGTGACGAACCGAGGAGTCCTGGCCGGTATCCGGCCTCCCGGGAAAGCCCGAGAACCGCACCGACGCCGGCGCCGACGACAAGTCCTGTCAGCGGGCCGAGCCCGGCTAGCCGGTTCGTGCGTTCCTGCTCTTTGCCGGGGATCCTCACGCCGGAGACGTCGGCCAGTTTTTCCACGGTGGCCTCGGGCGTGCTGCTGGCGGGGCGGGCCCGCCAGACCATGTCCAGGTAGGTGAGGGTGTTTAGGGCTGTGGTCCCGGCGCCGCCAGCTGCGGCCCCGGAGGCCAGTGCTCGGACGATTCTCATGGCTTCGCGGCAAGTCCGAGTTGGGTGAGCATGCCCAGTTGGTCGCTGCTGCCCCATCGCTCGACGAGTTTGCCGTCTTCGAAGCGTCCGATCTGCATGCCCCGGATTTTGAAGTTCCGGCCGGTGGGCGGGTGACCCATCAGCGGCCCCTGATGTGTCCCGGTGATCGTGTACGCGAACGCGACGTCGTCGTCGGTGGCTGTGAGGTGTTCGACGTCGATGTGCAGATCCGGAAAAGAAGAGCGCAACCCTGCGAACAGGTCTTTGAATCCCTGCGGGCCCGGTCCTTGTCCCGGTGCCGGGTCGTGGTCGACACAGCCGGCCGCGACGACGTCGTCGAATTCTTCGAGTTTGCCGCTGTTTACAGCGGCGCCGAAGCGCTCCTGGGCGTGGCTATTGGCGTCCCTGGTCATGGATCCTCCGTGTGTGGCTGTCAGGCCGGTCCGTGCGGAACGGTCTTTTGTTGTCATCTCTCATCGTGCGCGCTGGTCTGCCCGGGAGCAAGGGCAGTGGCAGCGGTTTCGGCCGGGCCTGCCTCAGTCCGGGACTCTCAGCCGGCGGGCCCGGGGGCACGTGTGGACGTGTAGCCGGGCACGTCCCTGCGGGTTCACCGGAGGAGTGTCAGCGCCGCGGCGGCGGCGAGGACCGCGGCTACGTCGGCGAAGGCGGTGAGGCTTTTGTCGAAGAACCACACGGGTTCTTAAATGGCGGGGAAGGGGCCGAACGCGGGGATGTAAACATCGCGGTAGAGCAGGAGTCCCGCAAGTCCGCCGCCAGCCGTGAGCAGGGCCAGTACCCAGGCAGGTCGCTGCCGCGGATCAGGACGTAGAGCCCGGCCAGGGCAGCGGCCGCGGCTTCGGCGAGGATGAGGTTGCCCGCTCCGATGCCGTCGGGGGCCGCCAGCTGAAATCCCGGACCTGGAACTACCGCCCGCGGGTCATTCGCTGTGCTTTACCCCCGTCATTAGGCTCCCCGTGGGCCTGAACGCTGACAAGAACACCGGTCGCGGCCCGGTGTCACCATCGGTCATACGTCGGCGGCCGTCCGAGACCCTGACGTGGAGCACCGTCGAACCCGCAACGACGACCGCAGCGGCTCGCTCCCTCTGTTCCTGTATAGAACTCAGTGGGATAATTCGCTCATGGACGAGATTACCGAACGGGTTCCGGTCCGGTCCGGGCCAGCCAGTCCGGACCGAATCGACCGGGGCTTCCGCCGGCCGGTTCATGAGAACCTGACCACCCGGCAGATGCGTGCCGTCGGCCAGCGCCGCCATGACGCCGAGGAAAAGCTGGCCCGGCATCTGGAACAGGCCCGGTACCCCTCTGCTGCGGCTCACATATCGGAGCAAACACGAGCTGATCAATAGAGCCCGGCAGCGGCCCGGCGCTGGAGACAGTGACCGGGCAATGACCCTGTCTGGCTGCTGGTAACCGGGGACGCCCACGGGGACAACCAGCAGTATGGTTGCCGGTCTCCACATTTGAGTCCGGCACTACTATAGTTTCGTTCACACCCCGCGGCGGGAGATGAGCGATGATGCGCGGATTTGGCAGGCGTCCAACAGGCAGGCGCGGAATTGGCCTGATCGGGGTCTTGTATCTGGCCATCGGAGTCGTCGTCGCCGCCACCCACGGTTACCTCGTGGCCTGGAACATCCCCGGCAACATCCTCGAAGGCCTCGCCGCGATCGGCCTCTGGCCGCTCGTGGCCATCTTCGGGGTCGATCTGCACACCCTGATCGCCTAACGCCCTCAAACCTGCAGCGAATACCCGGCAACGAAATCCCCGCACGGATCCCCCACCGACACGCACCCGGCGCGGCCCGGACAAGCGGATAATCGGTTGACCACAGCACCCATGAGTGACGGTTCGTCCCTACAATTAGTTATCGGCCTCCGCGGCATCCACGCCGCGGAATCGACCACATAACGAGAACCGCCATGGGTTTGGGAGACAAGATCCACAACGCTGCCGAGAAACTCCACGGCAAAGGAAAAGAGGCCGCCGGTGACGCCACCGGCAACGACCGGCTGAAGGCCGAGGGCAAAGGCCATCAGGTCAAAGCCGATCTCAAGCAGGCCGGCGAAAAAGTCAAAGACGCCTTCAAGAAACACTGAGACAACAGCCGGGCAACGTGCGGCGGACGGATCACACCACCGCCGCGCTAATGACTGCCGTCCAAAAGTACCTGCTAAGCGCCTCTCGCGGCCGGCCTCCAAGACGGCGACAGCCATTCCTCAACGGCCGGAGTCCTCCCGGAACCACGACAGCGACCTGGACTTGCTCCACCCGGAAGGTTCGTGCCAGCCCCGGCCCGGGTGCGGGCGCGGGGTCCGGAAGCTCAGGGCCTTCGGTGGACGCCCGGGGATGCTGCAGCCGGGCTAAGGCTGAGGCGGGGAGAAGGAGTCGCTCTGCCTCAAGCACGTGGACGGCCTGGGTCAGCCGACGTGGACCCCTGGGCGGCGGGTGACGCCGGCTTCGGCTCCGCGGAGTACTTCGCCGGTGACGGCGGCGATTTCGCCGTCAAACATGAAGAGAAAGCGCAGCAGGTGATGACGGGGTTGCCTTCGGTCGAGCGGAACTAGATGTGCGGCATCAGGCCGGTCACGGCCGGATCTGCAGGAGGTCGGAGGCGATAATGTTGGGAACGACGGGTCCGTGGACTTCCAGGATCCTGTAGCCGTGCTGGCAGTAGAACGCAGCAGGTGTCGTTGAGTCCCATAACGGGTAGCTAGCGTATGTGACCATGACCTATGTGGAACCCTGAACGGGACGGCTTCGCGGGGCCCAGCGCGGCCAGGATGGCCAACTTCAGGAGATTTGCGCACTTCGAGACGCATCAGGCCTGTCCGGAGTCCACCCGTTCCTCTGCGGATAATGCCACAATCTGTGCATGACCCTCATACAGGTTCTCAATACATCCCCCTCCTCCACTGAAAAGAAGCGTCAGCTACTGGCTGCGCTAACGGCCACTTACGCTGAGGTCATGGAAATCCGTCCGGACACGATTCGGGTGATCTTGCACGAGCTCTCCCGCGAGAACTGGTCTGTCGCCGGCGTCACCCTGGCGGAGTCAGGACAGAACGAATCCGTCTGAACCGGAACGGCGCAATACCCGCTGGAAATCCGCTGCCCCGAATCAATTTGCAATCACCGCAAGAACCCAAGGATCCCTCAGCGGGAACGACTGACGCAGCCGCAGCCGGACCAGCGGCCGCGTCAGTTTGTAACATCGTCCGGGCAGGCGCTTTGACTGCGAGGCCCCTGCCGTTTGCTTAGGGAATCAGTCGCTGGTCTCGGAGACTCTGGAAGATTCTCAGGAACATCGCTTCGCTGTCAACGTATGTGTGGAAGCCGGCACGCCTCGATTTTGATGTGTCGGCGATGACGTCGTAGTCCCACGCGAAGACGAAGTCGCCAAACTGCCAGGAGGACACATCAGAGTAGGGGGTCTTCGCCAGAGCGTGCTTCGCAACCATTGCATCCCAGAGGTCAGATTTTTCTGCCATCACGTCGCTCAGGCTCATCGGCAAAGGTGGCGCTACATCGAGGTCGAAGAACGCTGCAATTTTCGGCCACATCGAGGACCAGCGGAACATGTCACCGTTTGTGATGTTGAAGGCTTGGTTCCTGCTGCCGGGGTTCGTTGCAGCCCAGACGGTAGCTTCCGCCAGCAGCCCTGAGTCCGTCATCTCGATCAGGCTTGTGTAGGCCCCGGGCTTGCCAGGGAACCGGAACGGGACGCCGAGCTCTTTGCTCATAGACGCGTACACCGCAATCACCATGGCGAGGTTCATGGGGTTACCGAGCCCGATGCCGGCCACAACCGAGGGGCGCAGTGCGGACCACGACCAAGCGGCGTCAGCCTGCCGGCGCTCAAGGAACTGTTGCTGGTCGACGTTGAACTCCGGCGGCATGTGCGGCGGATCGTCCTCACGGGCCGGCGTCGAGAAGGGCCCCAGATGAGCGCCATAGACCTTGTACCCCTGCATCAAACTGATGTGCTCTAGGTTCGGCGCCACAGGTTCGATCGCGTCGACGACATTCGTGAGCATCGCCAAGTTCGGCGGCACCAGTTCCGCCCAGCTGGCGCGATCCTGATAAGCGGCATAGAAGACATGAGTGACCCCAGTCAGGCTGGCGAGTTTCAAAGCGGTGTCGTCCTTGTCCAGAAGGTCAACGGCGATATGCCGAATCGATCCCTGACTAGCCCCTCCCCGCCGAGAAAGTCCGATGATCGTCCAGCCTCCCACGCGGTCGAGGTGCTCGATCAAGTTTCCGCCGATCACACCCCGCGCTCCGACGACTAATGCAGTTCTCGTTGCCATGCTTCCTCCTTCATCGTAAAAACGTGATTTACCGATCTAATTTGTAGCACAGCATCGTAACATCGCGATATTACGATTTATTGCTACACTGGAGGCATGGGAGAACTCAGTGACGATCAACTGGTGAGCGCATTCAAAGCGCTCGGCCACCCAACCCGCTTGGCAATTCTGGACTGGCTCAAGGACGGCAACTCATTTCCGCCGCAGGATCGGCCAGCGGACGAGGTCGGAGTGTGTTTGAAACACATTCAGGCGCGTGCAAACGTGTCACAGTCCACCGCTTCACAGTTCATGGCGACCTTGCAACGCGCGGATCTTGTGATCTGCACTCGCATCGGCCAGTTCTCCCACTACCGACGTAACGAGCAGACCATCGCCAAGCTCGGCAAGGCCATCGGCGCCGACGTTTAGCCGCACCACTGCCCCGACAAGATCACCATGCGAACCCTAGGAGCGTGGGGCGGTAGTGCTTTCCGTGATCCACGAGTAGCCCTGCCTGCTGACCGGTGAATCGTTGTCATTCTGGTGGCCGGGCTGTCCGAAGCGGTGCTGGGTCTGTTACTGCGGTGGCCGGCGGCTCCGGGCCGGGCACCGGTGGCCGCGTCGGCTCGTGGATTAGGCTCCTGCCTGGGCGGGGAACCCGGCTTTCCCTTTGAACGTGAAGAGTTTGAGCAGGTTGTGGCAGCCAGGTTCCACTCGTGTCGGGCTGGTTCGAGTCCGCGCAGGAGCACGTGTTTGCCCTGCCGGGTGTGGATCTGGCCGAACACCGGTTCGATGATGGCCTTGCGGCGGGCGTAGACGGCCCGGCCCTTCTTTGTTTTCAGTTTCCGGCCCATCCGCTCCCGTCCGGTGGCCTGGGCGGGGATCCGTCCCCGGGGAGCGTCCGGGACCTGCTCGACGTGTTTGAGGCGGCCGGTGGCGATGAAGAATTCGCTCTGCCCGGCAACGGTTTCCTCCAGGGAGGCCACCTGCTCAAGGTTGCCCGCGGAACAGTAGCCGGCGTCGGCGAGGAACTGCCGGCCGAGTGAGCCGTTGATCTCCCGGGTCTTCTCCAGCATCGGGACCAGTTGCTGGACGTCGACCGCGGTGTTGTTCAGTTCGGTGGCGACGATGACCTGGTGGTCGGCGTCGACCACGGCCTGGGCGTTGTAGCAATAGTGGTAGGAGCCGTCGGCGGTCTTCATGATCCGGGAGTCGGGGTCAGTGAAGTTCCGCTGGGCCGTCGGCCTGACCTGCGCCTGGGCCGCTGCTTCGTCGCCTTTGCCGGCGGCAGTGTCGTCATCGTCGCCGCGGTCCCGGGCTTTCTGCTCGGCCTCCGTGCGAGCCTTTTCGGCCGCGTCGTCTTCGAGCTGTTTGCGGGCGGCGGCCATCTTCAGCCGTGTCAACACTTTGCGCGTCGGCGAGCATATCGGAGACCTCGGCGGCTAGGATTTTCTGCTTCTCGCTCAGCCGGGCGTAGCTCATGGCCTTGCGGCGGGAGGGGTTGGCCCGCACCTTGGTCCCGTCCAGGGCGACCCGGCCCAGGGAGACCATGCCCGCGGCCCGGCACAGTTCCAGGGCCTGCAGGAACACGTTGCCCAGGGCGGCGAGGTGGCGTTTGCGGAACCGTCCGATGGACCGGAAATCCGGTGCCTGCTGCCCGGCCAGCCAGCGGAACGCGACCACGTCCACGCAGGCCCGCTCCAGCTCCCGGGAGGAGCGGACCCCGACGCAGTAGCCGTAGAGCAGGACCCGGACCATCAGCCGCGGATCATACGGCGGCTGGCCCTTCGTCTTCGCATACGAGCCGTAAAACCGGGACAGATCCAGCTCCTCCGCGACCATATCTGCGATAAAACGGGCCAGATGATTCTGCGGGAGCCACTCATCCAACGACGGCGGGACCAGCATCACCGCGTCCGGCTCAAACGGTTTGAACCGCTTGTTCACACCCGCGCCGGCCTCAACCAAAGCATCGCCGGCCGGTTCCACCCGCTCAACGAGAGCTTCATCAAACAGGCCGTCCTGAGACTCAGAGTTCATACCCCCAATTCTTCCAGCCACCACGCCAAGGCCCCGGAATTTCACCCGGCGTTCTAACGACTACTGACCCACGCTCCTAGTCATGCTCCGCGACCTCGGCCCCGAGCGCACCGTCAGCGACTAGCAGCGGGCCGCAGGGCGAAACCGCGCCAGATACGTGGTAATAGGGTTCAGATCAGATTCGCCATGCCCTCGGCGGCAATCTGGGCCCGTAGCTCGCGCTTTCTAATCGGCCACCAAACGCTGCTGAAAATACGCCAATTATACCGTTGCGAATCACAACGCAGAGTCTGATCGGGGCCACCAGCGTCGGTGCGTTGTCTTGAAAAGCTGTAGCTTTCCAAGACAGCATTTAACCGAACTGCGGTACGAATCGGCGTTCGCTTGTCGCACCTTCACCGGGCAATTTCTCAGGCGGGCATAAGGGAATCGGGCCGGTCAGCGCTGGGTAGAGGCGAAGGGGTCGGGCTAACGTTCGAAGTGGTGTCCCGGCCGATGACCCTTTTTCGTGCATCGTCTACTTGGTATTGGTCGTGATGCCTCCGCTATGTACGGGGCGAACTTCAACGCCGCCAGTGCGCGTGCGGACCGCTGGGTTCAAGCGGGCAATCGCTACAGCGGCGTCGAGATCAGGAGCGTCTACGACGTAAAAGCCTGCTACAAACTGGCCGGCTTGCACGAACGGTCCAGCGTCTGTGCTGTCTCGTCGGATGGACACCGCATTAGCCCGAGGCGTCAAGGCATAAGCAAGCGACATAGCGCCTGAGACTGAAAGGTCTCGTGCGTGCTGGTCGTTCTCTTCGAGTTCAGCCTCTGCTGCGTCAACAGCATGGAGGGACTCGTCTGCATAAATGAGGATGGCAAATTGCGGCATTGGTCGTCCTTTTCGTAGAGATCAATGGGCTAGTCAAGCTTGAAGCTGCAGTGTCCGCAGAGCGCCCCCTGAGAAATCAATTCTGACTGCGTCGTAGTGAGCAGAGAAGCTCCCAGTGCCCCTCGGAGATGACCTCAACGGTGCCGTCGGTCACCTTTATAGCCGTCTGGTCGTCGATGGCATACGCCGGACCTGCGTCGGCAGCCCATCTCCTCGCCTCGGCCATGCTGTTCTCCGGCATCAGCTCGTGACCTAGATGGGGGACGATCGAGAAGTCGACCGCCCCCCAGGGTGTGGGCGCCCCCGGTCGGCGGGCTCCAGTTGACGAAGTCGTTACCGATCCCGGGGTCATCACCATGCTTCCGGCGCTCACTCCAACCCAGACCATCTCCTCCAACGAAGGCAAGAGGTCCGTCAGCCCGGAGTGGCGCATCCAGTGGCATAGGAACATCGCATCGCCGCCGTCCACGAGCAGGACATCGGCCTCCCGGACCTAGGGGATCCAGCGCTCCTCGCCGATGCTGGGCAGTGCGGTGAGCTCGAGGACACCCACCGACTTCCAGCCCAGTGCGGCCGTATGGTTTTGTGAGACAGCTTGTTAGGAGCCCTTCTTCGCATGACCGACCGTAAGAGGTATAGCCAGAAGTACAAGGACGACGCCGTGGAGCTCGTGATTTCCTCGGGTCGTCCGAT
>NZ_JBVAYU010000024.1:0-14325 GCF_055412745.1 Pseudarthrobacter woesei | reverse complement strand
TGGGGGTGTCCGTTCCCGACGGTGGTGCTTACCGAGTGACTCGGGCGGGGACGGTGCTTGTCTGTCAGGAGTACTTCGGCAACAGAGACGTCCCGGATGGGTCACCCCGGCACCGTCACCAATCCGTTACAACTGCTGCATCGTGCTGGTGCCGTCAACCGTTGGCGTTTATGGCCGGATTGCCGCGTCGGGATCCGCCAGCAACCCGGCATCATGCGCGGGACTGTTCCAGCGCTCCCAGTCCTGCGGCAGGGTGGAAGGCCGGCCCAGGAAATATCCCTGCCCGGCGGTCATCCCGAGCGCGGTGACGGCTGCGAGTTGATGACTTGTTTCGATTCCTTCTGCGGTGACCGACGCACCGATCTGCCTGGCGACAATGGTCATGGCCTCACCGAACGCATGGCGCAGCGGGTCCGAATCGATTCCCGCGATGAGGTGCCGGTCAAGCTTGATGATCTCCGGTTCGAGCCCCCTGACATGGCGGATCGAGGCGAAATATGAGCCCACATGGTCAATCGCCAGACGGACTCCCCGCGCCCGGAGGGGTGCCAGCGCTGAAACCAGGGCAGCGGGCTCCTCGTCGGTCAGCGCGTCGGTGAGCTGAAGAACTGTCCGGCCGGGATGCAGACCCGATTCCCGCAGCAGCTCGGGCAGGAGCGGATCCAGGCAGGTGGCCGGGGAAAGTTTCAGGGCCACGTACAGGTGCCGGGGCAGGCGTTGCGCGGCCACGAGGGCGGACTCCAGCGCCGCGAATTCCAGATCGCGTCCGAGCCGGGCGCTGGTGGCCTCGGCGAACCAGTGGTCCGCGGTGTCGCTCCCGTCGCTCACGAACCGGGTGAACGCTTCGACACCGACGACGGCGTCCGTGGACAAATCGAATATCGGCTGGAAGGCCGTCAACAACGTCCGATGCGCCAGGACCGACGCGATCCGTGACGTACCCGCGGTTGTCGCAGCCGCGGTCGTTTCGACGGCGCGTCGACCCTCTGACGGGAGCGGCAGGTCCTCCGCATCGGGCCGGCCGCCCACATAGGCGGCCAGGGATCCGAGGGAGGCAAGATGCTCCGCAAGTGCCACTTCCGGGCGCCCCGGATTGGCGGCATGGTGTTTGCGGAGCTGGTCCCGCACCGCAGCGTTCTCCGGTGCGGTCTGTGACAGCACAGTATCGATGATCTCCGCGGCCTGCCGGCGTATCCCCGAAGTCCCGGGCCGTTGGCCGGCCGCAGGGGCGTCCTGCGGTTGAACGTCGTTGCATGGTGGAAGGTTGGATGACTCGGTCGGCATTGGCTGTTCCTCTGTTCGCCGTTCCGGCTGAGCCCGGAACCGGCCTGCGTACGTCCGGCGTCCCCCGGCTCCGGCCGTGGCAGTCCGTTACCGCACCTTACCCCGCAATGAAGCACAAGGCGATGGACCCGTGTGTCCCCTACAGTAGGGAACTGTCCCCGGCAGGCGTCTTGGGGCCGGCACTATTCGAAAGGTCTTCTCGCGTTGAGTCACCATCCAGTTCTGGCCCGCCGGTTGAACACGTTTGATGCGGTCGTTATCGGCCTCGGGTCGATGATCGGTGCGGGGGTGTTCGCCGCTTTCACCCCCGCGGCCCAGGCCGCCGGGTCCGGACTCCTGATTGGCCTGCTGATTGCCGCCGTGGTGGCCTACTGTAACGCCGCCGCCTCGGCCCAGCTCGCCGCCCAGTACCCGACGTCGGGCGGGACCTACGTCTACGGGCGCGAGCGGCTGGGCCCCTGGCCCGGCTTCCTGGCCGGCTGGGGCTTTGTCATCGGCAAGACCGCCAGCGCCGCGGCCATGGCCCTGACCTTTGCCGCCTACGCGGCTCCTCCCGGCTGGGAGCGGCCGGTCGCGGTCGCCGCCGTCGTCCTGCTGTCGGCCGTCAACTACCGGGGCGTGACGCGCACAGCTGCCCTGACCCGGGTCATTGTTGTCGCCGTCCTGGCTGCCCTCACCATCGTCGTCGCCGCTTGTTGGATCCCCGGTGCCGCGGACCCCCTCCGTCTGGTCGACGGCGGCCTGTTCGCGCACGGGTGGTACGGGATCCTGCAGTCCGCCGGGCTGCTCTTCTTCGCCTTCGCCGGCTACGCCCGCATCGCCACCATGGGCGAGGAAGTCATGAATCCGCGCACGACCATTCCGCGGGCCATCGTGATCGCCCTCGCCATCGCCGTCGTCGTCTATGCCGTTATCGCGGTGAGCATCCTCTCCGTCCTGGGTCCGGAGGGGATCGCGGGCACCCCTGCCCCGCTCGCCGCCGCCGTGTCCGCCGGAGCCTGGGACGCAGCCTCCCCGGTGGTACGGGCAGGCGCCGCGCTGGCGGCCCTCGGTGCGCTGCTGGCGCTGATTGCGGGACTGGGCAGGACCTGCCTGGCGATGGCACGGGAGGCGGACCTGCCGCGCTGGCTGGCCGCCGTGCATCCGCGCTTCAAAGTCCCGCACCGGGCGGAACTGGTTCTGGCGGGGATCATCTGCCTGATCATCAGTGTGGCCGATCTTCGCGGCGCCATCGGATTCTCATCCTTTGGTGTGCTGATCTACTATCTGGTGGCCAACCTGTCCGCGTACACCCAGGACTCCGGAAACCGCCGTTACCCGAAGGCGCTCCAAGTGGCCGGTGCGGTGGCCTGCGTGGCCCTCGTTGCCACCTTGCCCGTGGGCTCCGTGATCGCGGGCGTGCTCATGTTCGCGGCCGGCATCCTTTACCGCGTCCTTCGCCTGCGCCTGGCAAAAAGGCCGTAGCCCCAAGGACAACCCCGGGCATCCGCCGGCCTTCAACCGTGAGACGACAACGTCGGCTACGGCTGCGATTCCGCGTTGGGTGAGGTGTTGGCCTTGTCAGCCCGGGGGCGGAGCCGACGGCTGGCCAGCAGGAACGGCACCGCGATCAGCTCGATTGCGCCGCCGATCGCCAGCGACGCCGGGTAGCCGTACACGTCGGCCGCCCGGCCAAGCAGCGGCTGCACCACCACGCCGCCGCTTGATCCCATGAGCGAATCGAAGCTCAGCACTGTTGCCCGCTGCTTCGAGGCGATCATGTCGTTCAGGTAGGCCTGCCGCACCGGGGTGCCCGCCGCTGAGACCAGAGCCCAGAGCGCCAACAACACCAGGGCCACCCAGAACACCCGCGTGAACCCGAGCAGCACCAGAATCAGTGCGCCCACGATGCTGCTCAGAATCAGCACCGTTGTGCGTCTGCGGACCAGGCGCCGGAGGCGGGGCGCCAGCCAGCCGCCAAACACCTGCGCGCCCGCCACGATTGCGGCCGCCAGACCCGCTACGGAGTACGCGCGCGGGTCGCCGAAGAGCCCAAGCAGGTACGGCTGCAGGGCATAGAACACATAGATCCCGACGCCGGCGCTGAACGGCGCCGCCAGCATCACGTAACGGACGGGCGGATTCTTCAATCCGTTCTCAATCGAGGCGGAGAGCACGGCACGGGTCGCCTGAAGGGGATGGGCCGAGCGTTCGGGCGTGAACCCGACATCGTGCATGAGCCATAAGGCCACGACCAACATGACCAGCAGCACGCCCATGCGCAGCAGAAACGGCACGCCCAGGTTGGAGGCCTGCGCGATCACGCCGCCGGCCACCGAGCCGGCAAGCATCCCAACGCCCGACACCATCAGCCCTCGCCCGAGCACCGTCTCCAGCCCTCCTTCATACCCCGAGAAGCGCAACGCATCGACGAGCCAGGCCTCCACCGCCCCCGAGAAGAACGTGAAGCCCAGCCCCAGCAGGACCGACACCAGCGCCCACGACCAGAACGGGGCGGAAAGCTGCCAGAGCAGGTAGTACAGGTAGGTCGATACGGCCAGGGTCACGGTGCCGAGAAGGAACGAAACGCGCCGCCCCCAACCGTCGGCAATCACTCCGGTGGGCACCTCGAACAGCACCATGCCGGCCGTGAAGAACGCGTTCGCGGCAAAGGCCTCAAGGTTGCTGAGTCCGGCATCCAGCAGGAAGAGGGTGTTGATCCCCCAGATGAACGAGGCCGCAAGGGTATTGCCCAGCGTCAACGTGAGATAGATGCGCTGGATCTTTCGGGCGGCGGCGTTCATCACATCGCCGTCCCCGCCAGGGCGTAAGGGCAACACGAGCCTATTCTCGTCGCCCACGTCTGCACGCGCCAGAGCAAATGTCAGACACTGGGCGCATCTCCCCCTGGGCTCCCCGGCGAGTGGGCGTCCGGTGCCCACTACTGATGACGCGCCGGTCGCCGAGGCCCTCGCGGCAACCAACACCACCAGCCTGTCCGCGCGGCCAGTCGACGAACCCTCCGGCGGTCAATGGCAGCGAATGTGGGTGGCCGTGGCTCTCGCCCAGCAACGCTCCGTGCTGCTGCTGGATCAGCCCACCGCCTTCGTTGACTTCGTCCACCAAATCGAACCTCTGGAACTGTTCAGGGCCCTTAACCGCGGCGGGCGCACACTCGTCGCGCTGCATGACCTTCACCACGCCGTCCGGTACGCAAGCCACATCATCGCTATGAAGAACGGGCGTGCCCGGGGCGGGACCCTAGAGTGGTCCGCCGGCGACCTCCGGTGTGCCGGTGTCATCGGCGGGCCCGCCATGGCCACCCCCGTGACCGTGGTGCCCCCCGTGCCCTCCGCCGCGTTGGCCGGCGTCGCCCACTCGCTCGCGGGCAAGGAACGTCTCGACGTCGAAGAGGTTGTCCGCCCGGCGGGCGACGTTGAGCAGCGTGGACATCGATGCCACCTCCTCGACCTGCTCCTTTAGGAACCAGAGCATGAACTGTTCACCCAGTGGGTCGTTTTCCGCCCGAGCCGCAGCGAACAATTCCTTGATGCGGTCCGTAACCTCAACTTCCTGGGCGAGGGCAAGGACCAGGGGTTCCTCCGCCGAGCTGAAGTCGTTCCGGACCGGATCTACTCCGGGAATGGTGATCTTGATGCCGCGGTCCAGGATATACCGAACCATCATCATTGCGTGGTTGCGCTCCTCCAACGATTGGCGGTAAAAGTGCTTGGCGAGCTGGGGAAGGTCCTGCCCGTCGAACCAGGCAGCGATGGCGATGTACTGCTGGGAGGCTGCGAACTCATTGCCGACCTGGCGGGTCAGCAGCTCGTTGAATTGTGGGCTCATGGTGCTCTCCTCGAGTAGGTGTTCAAGGGTGTGGACCTGGGGCGCCAAGGTTCTGCTGGGTCCGGGACTGCCGGAGGGCCTGTAACGAGAGTCCTCCGCTTTGGATCTCCCCGTCAAGATCCCGCCTCTGGGCAGTCGGGTGCCGGGAAAGCGGTCGCCGAAAACTTCTTCTCGCAGTTGAAGGCGGGCGGAGCGCTGCCATGGAATACATCCAGGACTGCTACAACCGCCGCCGACCAAACCGATGGGCTGGCGGAATTCCACCGGCAGCGGCCAATGCCACCCGTCAAACCCGCGACCGGAATCCCTGGCCGGGCAACCGGACGCACCAACAGACACCGCCCAGGCGTTCGCCGCCCGGACGGACACGAGGTGTGCGGGGCCTACTGATGACGCCCCTGAGATGTTCGACTGGACACGGCTGGAAGACTGAAGGCATGAATATCGTCGAATTTCTTGAGGCCCGCATTGCCGAGCAAGAAGAGAGCATCCAGTGCGGAAACTCAACGTCGGGCCAAAACTTGCGTACCTTGGCAACGGACGAAATGGCGGTCCCGCTGTCGCTCACCGAAGCACTGTAGGTGGAATGCGCTCAGAAACGGGCGATCCTGGCGGACTGGAAAGCCGCAGCCGCCGAGGAAGGGATCACTGCCACGGCAGAAGCTTCAGGAACGGTCGCCATCGCCCACCGCTCCATGCTGAACATCCTCGCCGCTGGCTACAAAAACCACCCCGATTCCCAAAACCTATGGGATTTGTGACCGGGAGTAACAGTGTCAACTTGATCGGAGCCGGCAGGACGGGACGGATCCCATCGCCCCATGCCGTGTGGACTCACCGCGGCCGATGGCCGCGCAGTAGCTCGATGGGGCAACCCGGCCAAACCAGTATGGTCCGGTTTCGACGGCGTCCCCCGAACCAAACTTGTGTGGCCCCCTTGTAGATATCCGACAAAAACCTGTCGTGAGCGGCAAACTACCGTCGGTTGGGATGAACATCTGCAGCAGGCCAGCGCAAAGGAATAGTCAATGACGATCCAGGAACATCCAGCCAGCCCTTACGCGATCCTCGAAACAGCCCGTCAGCAGGTGCTGAACAAAGGCGTCGGACTCAGCGAAGAGCAACTGCTGGAGGTACTGCAGCTCCCCGATGAAGCCCTCCCCGCCGCACTGCAGCTGGCACACGAGGTACGCCTCAGCCACTGCGGCGAGGACGTGGAGGTGGAAGGCATCGTCTCCATCAAGACCGGCGGATGCCCGGAGGACTGCCACTTCTGCAGCCAGTCCGGGCTCTTCGATTCCCCCGTCCGCGGCGTGTGGCTGGACATCCCTGAACTGGTCAGGGCCGCGAAGGAAACGGCGGCCACCGGGGCCACGGAGTTCTGCATCGTCGCCGCCGTCCGGGGACCCGACATCAAGCTGATGAACCAGATCAAGTTCGCGATCGACCGCATCAACGAAGCCGTGGACATCAACATCGCCTGCTCCCTGGGCATGCTCACCCAGCGCCAGGTGGATCAGCTCGCCGCTTGGGGCGTCCACCGCTACAACCACAACCTGGAGACGGCGCGCAGCTACTTCCCTGAGGTGGTCACAACCCACAGCTACGAGGAGCGCCTCGAGACGTGCAGCATGGTCAAGGCCGCCGGCATGGAACTCTGCTGCGGTGCGTTGATAGGGCTGGGCGAATCCCTGGAGCAACGTGCCGAGCTCGCCGCCCAGCTCGCCGCCCTCGAACCCCACGAGGTCCCGCTCAACTTCCTCAACCCCCGGCCCGGGACTCCCCTCGAAAACCAGGGGATCATGGACGGAAAAGACGCCCTCCGCGCCATTGCCGTATTCCGCCTGGCCATGCCCACAACCGTGTTGCGCTACGCCGGCGGACGCGAACTTACCCTCGGCGATCTCGGAACCAGGGATGGCCTACTGGGCGGCATCAATGCCGTCATCGTCGGGAACTACCTGACGACGCTCGGCCGGCCGGCGACGGCGGATCTGGACCTGCTCGTTGAGTTGAATATGCCCATCAAGGAGTTCCAGAAATCACTTTGACCGGAGCCATGGACAGCAGCCTGCAAGGCCAGCCGGAGGATGGCTATTGCGGGCACTGCGGCGAGGCGTTCGACGGCGGTGAGGCGTCGGCGTCGGCGTCGGCGTCGGTCGATCATCGGCGCTGCCGGGAGCAGCTGGTGCTGGAACCGCCGCGCTACTGCGGGCGGTGCCGCCGCCGGATGAAGGTCCAGGTTACACCGCTGGGCTGGACGGCACAGTGCTCGCGCCACGTGGTGCTGGTCCGATGCCCGCAGGTGCCCGCGGACTCGTCCAAGTGATGCCGGAACCGTTTGATCGGGCCCGCGCGGCCGGCGGCATCGGCCTGGCCATCACGGGACCGGCGAAGCGGACCGCTGATCGCCTTGCCTGCATCCCGTTCTCCGGATGCCAGGCTTCTCCGGAAACCGAACCAGGGTTCCGGTGAGTGTCTGAATGGCGATGGATCCGCGGGTGGCCTGGAACGCCGGGCGGTTGCCGGGCGCTCTGGTGTATTGGTCAGTTCGACGTAATCACGGTGGACCAGAAGCTAAACGAGCCCGCTCATTCTGGATTTCCCTGAAGCTGGTGGCGATTCCGTAACCTTCGCCGTGGCCCAGCCTCGAGATTTCAACATCCGTCGCAGTCAGGGCAATCCTGAGGATCTCGCCCGAGATTTTCTTGCCAAGCGAGAGCGACTTGATTGAGTGATGAGGTAGATCCAGGAGCCGGTCCGCTCCGGTGACGCGCTTTTCCACGACCAGGAGGCGCTTGCCCGTCAGGACGACGAACCCTGGCTTGTCGTCGAGGTGTCCCTTTCCGATGGCACAAACGGTTTCGTCTCGGTCCAAGGCGCCGACAATGCTACGCGGGATTTCCTGGCCACAAACGTCGAGACCTGCTCTCGCCGCGGCGTCCCCGAGTCCGTGGTAGTACATGACTCCCTGCGGGAGATTCTCCTCGATCCTGAGCAGGTGTTCAGCGTGCCCGGCTCCGGACTCTTCCGCTCTCCAGTCAATTTCCGTCCCTCGAGCTGAAGCTGACGCCCATCCCGTCAGGTGCGATGCCCCCCGTCTCCTCCGCAGGGAACGAGGTACGTCAACGCGTATCTCTGCCCCATCGCCGGACTGGGTTCTGAATCCTGCATCCACAGTGGCTCGATGAATCAGCGGCCCCGCCGCATCGACGCCCGTGAGCATCGTCCAGCGGATACTCACTGCCGCTGTAGTCATTTGTCCCTCGACGCTATTCGCTTCACCGCGGGTATGAACTGGCGCAGGCTCTGGGACGTCGCGGCGAAGCGTGTCCGCCCCGTCGACGGGGCCCGAAGGCTCCGCGGAGACGCTCTTGCCGGCGGGGGCGCAACGACTGGCCTGGCCAATCCTGGGGGTTGCCCAGCCCTGAAATGGCCCGGGAAATGTTTCCCCCGGCTCCGGGTGCACCTCAGACCTCTCCTTCTGTGGTTCTGGAAGGTGCGGCATCAATGTTCGGCCGGATTGGAATCTGAACTCTCAGCTGGCCGCCATGCGGCCCACTCCCGCGGATGAGCGGAGGGTCTGCCGAGGAGGTAGCCCTGTCCGGCGGACATGCCGATCCCGGTGACGGCGGCCAGCTCTTCCTGCGTTTCGATTCCTTCGGCGACAAGGGCAGCACCGATCTGGCGGGCGAATTCGACCAGGGCGGCGCCGAGGGCGCGCTGGCCAATGTCGTCGTCGATGCCCGAGATAAGGCTGCGGTCCAGTTTGATGATGTCAGGCCGGATATGGAGGATGTGGCGCATCGAGGCGAAACCGGAGCCGGCGTCGTCCACTGCGATGCGCAGGCCGCGCACCCGCAGGGGCGCCAGGGCCGAGAGCAGGGGGCCGTAGGCCGACACCTCGAGCCGCTCGGTAAGTTCCAGAATGATCCGGTCGAGCGGCAAACACGGACGCTGCAGCAGTCCGGGAAGCCGCGGGTCCAGGCACGTGGCCGGTGATATGTTCAGGGCCACGTAGATGTCGGAAGGCATCCCCTGCGCCGCTTTGAGCGCGATGTCCAGGGCAGCTAGTTCGAGCTCGGCCGAGAGGCCCACGGCTGCTGCCTCGTTGAACCAATACTCCGCACCAGCGCCGTCGTCGCTGACGAAACGCGACAGCGCCTCGATACCGATGAGGCGTCGGCTGGCCAGATCATAGATAGGTTGGAACGCCGTCAGCAGCAGATCACCTTCGATCATCGCTTGGATCTTGTTCCGGCTGTGGGACGAGGCTGCTTCGTGTGCCGTTTCCGGCGGGAGTGGCCGGCTGGTGCCTTCGACGCCACCGCGCTGCCCGCCTTTCGCGAACCGGCTGGTACCGGCCGACTCCATCCAAACGGAGCTTCCGTCGCGGTGCTGGCAACGCGCGATGAATCCGGTCCAGGAGGTATTTTCCGTATCAGGAGACGCCCGTACGCCGACGCGGGCCCCGGCGAGTTCGTCCACATCAAGGATCAGGCTGCAGTGCCTGCCGACCAGTTCCGAGGGCAAGTAGCCGAGGACGCCGGCGCTGGTTTGGTTGGAGAACGTGAAAATCCCGTGATCATCCACCGCCCATACCCACTCGCGGCTGGTGTGCAGAACCGTGTCCATAAGATGGGCAGCACTCCGGGCACGGATTCGCTCCGATCGGTGATGACGACGGAAACGCAAGGCGAGAAAGCAGGCCGCGGCGATCGGCATCAGGATCAGCGAGCCAGCCAGCATCTGGAGGGTGGGACTGGTGATGATCTCCGCCGGGTCCAGGATCAGGGCCGCCCCGGCTGTCAGGGCGAAGACCACCTGGACAGCCAGCACACAGGTCAGTATGTCCCGCGCCCTCGGCGTTCCCGATTCTTTGTCCCGCATCGGCGCCTGCTTCCTCATTTGGTTGGCCTCCGCTTTCAATACATCGAGAGCGGAGGCATCGGAGGCCGACATGGACAGGGAGCCAGCGGGCGCCGAAAGTGCCATAAGGAAGGACCCCTGAAAGATTGCCCAATAACCAGATCCATTGATTCGATCCGGGTGATGTTCCGGGAGGAAACCCGGCTTGCCCGCGGAGAGTTTCCCCCGTGACTGGCCGGCTCCGACGGTGTACGACAAGTTAACAATGCCGACCGTCCCCGGATCAGAACCTGCGTCAAAACTGCTCAATACCTGCGTGGGCTTCCGGCTCGGTCCATGAAAATGCGCCGGAGGCAGACGTGAAGCGGCAAGGCAGCCTGACTCCACCGTGCCGGCTCGTTCAACCACGGACCCGGCTACGGGCAATCGCAAACTCCGACGACGCCGCTTTTGACGTTAACTGTCCGGCAACGTCCGATCCCTGGCATTCCCGGTCGGACGGCCTGCCGCAGCATCTGCGCAGCCGGGAAAGTCCATACCCTAGCCTTGGGACCATGAATCAAGCGCTGTGGCGTAAGTACTCCGAGTGGCCCATGCTCGCGGCCGCCATTGTATTCCTGACTGCCTACTCGATCCAGGTGATCGCCAATCTGAAGCCCACCCAGGCTGACGTCATCGAGGTCACCATCTGGATCACCTGGGCCGCCTTTGCCTTGGACTACGTCGTCAACCTCTGCCTGGCACCGCAGAAAGGGAGGTGGTTCGTCCGCAACCTCCACGAGCTTGTGATCCTCGTACTCCCTGCCCTGCGTCCGCTGCGGCTGCTGCGGCTTGTGACACTGCTGCGGATTCTTCACCGTACGGGCGGAAACGCGCTACGCGGCCGGATCGTCACGTATGTGCTCGCTTCCGCCGCATTGCTCATTTATGCGGGTGCCCTTGCCGTACTCGATGCGGAGGAGAACGCGGACGGCTCCAACATCACCAACTTCGGCGATGCGCTGTGGTGGGCCATGACCACCATCACCACCGTCGGATACGGCGACCACTTCCCGGTGACCCTGATCGGCCGGCTGGTCGCCGGCGGCCTGATGGTCGGCGGTATCGCCGTGCTCGGCGTCGTTACAGCCTCGGTCGCCTCCTGGCTCGTGGAGCATGTGGCCCTCGAGACCGCTGCCGATGTGGAAGCGAATGAGGAGCCATTCAGAGCAGATGTTGCCCGGCTCGCACAACAGATCGAGCTGCTCACCGCCCAACTGTCCAATGTGAATCGCGCCGATGAAACTGTGGAGCATTCCCCGCACGCCACTCTTCCCTGCCGTCCCGGCGACACCTCGCCGCCGCCCCGGCCCGCACCTGAAGACCGGGCCGGGACCACGCACGCTCGCCCGTAACTCAACACCCCGTCAGAGGGATCCGGGTGGACACTCGCCACGCTCCTCCAGCAAAACCCCGCGCTGACGAGGTTCGTGCTGTGCCCGAGGAGTGGCGGGTTTCCTGCTGACAGCGGCGGGCAGAAGCAGCCGGGTCAGGCAGAGGCCCGGTCCGCCAGACTGGGGCGGGCCGGGCGCACGGCCGGCACGCCGTCGTCGTCCTGGCCGTACAACCAGTCGTTGTACCGGAAGTCGTTGTCCGTCCGGCGTCGTCGTTGATCAGAGCCGGGTGTCGAAGGAATCACAGAAAACGTTCTCGTTGAACGTTCCTTGGAACTCGGACGTGCCCTGGATCTTCTCGATGGTGGCGCGGATCGCTTCGCGGGTTCCGGCGTGGGCGTGGATGGCGGTCTTGACCATCGGTACATCGATCAGGTGGTTGGGCTGGTTGAGCGAGACGAACACGGTGGGCACCTCGGTGACGTACCAGGGAATCTCGGCAGCCATGGGCGTTGACCACTTGATCCGGATCGCCGCCTCCTGCGCGAAGCCCTTGACATTGGCGAAGACAAACGCGGCGTCGTACTTTTCCGCATAGTCAGCCGTGGCTTCCTCCGAGATGATGGTCATGAAGTTCACGCCGGCCTCCCCCGCGGCTGCACGCTGCTCCGCCGTCTTGAACAGGTGCACCTCGAAGCCCGCCTCTTCCAGCTCGGCCTTGACCGTATCCAGGTACGCCAGCGGGTCCGCACGGGTGAAGTCAGCGCCGCCGGAGATGCCGTACAGCCGGATGCGTTTGTGCGTCGCCGGGGTGATGGGCAGATGGCTGGCGGTGTCCTTGACCAGGGTGACTGTCTTGTCCGCGATTTCAGCGGCGATGGCCCGGTGGGCTTCGCTTCCAATGACGCGCAGCGCTTCCGGCGGCGGGACACGCTCCGCGGCCGGTTGACCGTGCAACCCGAGGGTTGCCTTCAGTGCCAGGATCCGGCGCAGGGCGTCATGGAGACGCTCCTCCGTGATGACCCCGGACTTGTAGCCGTCCATCATGTACTGGAAGTCTTCCGCAGGGTTCCGGAAGAAGAGGAACATATCGCAGCCGGCCGCGATGGTGGCCGGAACCAGGTCCTTGCGCCTCATGGCCTGGGTCAGGCCCACCATCTGGGATGCATCGGTGAGGATCAGCCCGTTGAAGCGAAGCTCGCCGCGGAGAAGGTCCTGCAGGAGCTCCGGCGCCAGGGTTGCGGGCAGGATGTCCTTGTCCGCCGTCCCCGGACGGAAATGCCGGGTCAGCTCCGGAGCGCCAATGTGGCCGATCATGATGGACTGCACACCGTGGCCGATCAACTCCCGGTACACGTGTCCGTAGGTCCGGTTCCAGTCCTCATAGCCGAGGGTGTTGTAGGAGGTGACGACGTGCTGGTCCCGTTCGTCCATTCCGTCACCGGGGAAGTGTTTCATGGCGCAGACCGTGGCAGATTCGCTGATGCCGTCGAAGTACTCCTTGGCCCGCTCCACCACAATGTCCGGGGTGTTGCCGAAAGCCCGGGTGGAGATGACCGTGTTCCGCCAGTTGTAGTGGATGTCCACGATCGGCGCGAAAGCCCAGTTGCAGCCCAGCGCCGCGGTCTCCACCCCGGCCACCCGGCCCATTTGACGGGCGATCGACTTGTCCGGGTGCGAGCCCGCCTGCAGGTGTGTTGACACGAATGTGCCGTCGTCGCAGCTTCCCGCGCCGCCCATCTCCGGGTTGGAAGCCACCAGCAGCGGGATCTTGGACTTGGACTGTGCGTAACGGATATGGTCCTGCACGGCGGTAGAGGGGCCGGGGCGGTATCGGATGCCGCCAACGTGGTAATTGTCCAGGACGCCGTCCAGATACTCCGGGGAGTAGTCGTTGTTGTGGTTGATGAACAGCTGACCTATCTTTTCCTCGAGCGACATGGACCCCAGGGTGGCTTCCACCCAGGCGATCGCATCGTCGTCGAGGTTAAACGGCGCCGCGTGCAGATCGACCAGGAACGGCCCCGAGACCACCGTTCCGGATTCTCCGGGCCCGGCCGCATCACCGGGGAGGCCCGTCAGCGCCTGACTGACCACCTGGTCGACGGGGAACGCGATGTCAACGACGACGCCGGATTCATCCGCTTCCAGCGGTTCCAGCACCGAGAGCTGGGACTCCAGGAGTGTGGCCGGCATGAAGTGGTCACTGCGGCCTTCCAGCCGGGCACTCAGGACGTCCTTGCTGCCGTTCAGGTGCAGGAAGACGGTGTCCGGGGCCTGGGCCCGGATGGCGTCACGGTAGCTGCGTTTCAAGGCGGAGCAGGCCAAAACCAGGCCACCGTCCCCGGCAGTGGCCAGTTCGCTGCCAACGGCGGTCAGCCATGGCCAGCGGTCCTCATCGGTCAGCGGGATGCCGGCCGCCATTTTGGCAACATTTTCGACCGGGTGGAGCGAATCGCCGTCGAGAAAGGGCAGGCCCAGTTCGCGGGCGACGAGATCGCCGATGGTCGTTTTGCCGCACCCTGAAACCCCCATAACAACCACGCGTCGTCGCGTCATGCCTTCGGTGTCCACTTCGTTGTTCATCACCAGTCGTGGACCGTTCCGTCGACGAGGCGGTTGTAGGGCAGGTAGGCCTGCTGGTAGGGGTAGGCCGCGGCGGCTTCGGCGTTGAATTCGACGCCGATGCCGGGTGCCTCCCCCGGGTGCAGGTACCCGTCGGTGAAGGTCATGGATTGTTCGAAGACCTCGTTGGTCGCGTCCGAGTGCTGCATGTATTCCTGGATCCCGAAGTTGTGGATCGCCAGGCCCACGTGCAGCTGCGCGGCGAACCCGACCGGAGAGATGTCCGTGGGGCCGTGGAAGCCGGACTTGATCTGGTACTGCGCGGCGAAGTCCATCACCTTCTTCAGCGGCGAGATCCCGCCGAAGTGCGTGGACGCGGCCCGGACGTAATCGATCAGCTGTTCCT
>NZ_JBVAYU010000023.1:0-18166 GCF_055412745.1 Pseudarthrobacter woesei | reverse complement strand
GCCAACTCTTGCTGATCCACATCAGTCGCCATGGGATCCAGTGTTTCGCTCATAATCGGTCCTCCCCGCCAGGCACGGCCTGGCGTGTCAGGCCAACCACGGATCCACCGTTATTCAGACACTCCCCGCCGCCCCGGCCGAGGGGCTCCCGGCCCATAGGAAAGCCCCTCGGGGAGGGGCTTTCGCGGATGAAACAGTGGGTTGGTGGTGTTGGCCAGCGGTGATGTGCGCCCCCTTTCCCGGACGTCGTGTCCGCCTGCCTGCGTTCGATACTGCAAGACCTTAATAAATGATCCGCGGATCGTCCAGCCGCAGTGCAGCGTGTCTTGCCGGACCCGGGTCCACCTTCCGTTCAATGCGAGGTGGGGCACAATGAATCCATGTGCGGCAGATACGTGATGTCCAAGGCCACCGGGGATCTCCTCAGCCATTTCGAGGCTAAGGAGGTCGAGGGCAGCCCGCCGCCGCCCAGCTGGAACGTCGCTCCGACCCAGGACGTTCCCATCATCGCGGAGCGGCTGCACGAGGACTCCGTAGACCGGCGGCTGTTGATTGCCCGTTGGGGTCTGGTTCCGTCCTGGGCCAAGGACATTAAGATCAATTCGAGGCTGATCAACGCCCGCAGCGAGTCGATCCTGGATAAGCCGTCGTTCCGCAGGGCCGCTTACAAACGCCGGGCTCTGGTCCCGGCGGAGGGATATTACGAGTGGCAGAAGACCGAGGACGGGAAGAAGATCCCGAATTACCTCTACTCCGAAAAGGATGATGTGCTGGCCTTCGCGGGGCTGTATGAGTTCTGGCCGGACCCGTCCCTTCCCGAGGATGACCCCCACCGGTGGCTGCTCAGCTGCACCGTCCTGACGACGACGGCGCATGATTCTCTCGGTCACGTCCATGACCGGGCTCCCGTCATCATTCCGCCGAGTATGTATGCCCGGTGGCTGGACCCGGACACGACGGACAGGGAAAAGGTGCAGGAGATGCTCGATGCCATTCCTGAACCGGTTTTGACGCCCCGGGTGGTCACCGACCGGGTCAACAGTGTGCGGAACAACGGCCCGGAACTTATTGACCCGGCCACCTAATCACTGGTCTACTGTGTTCGCTGGCGTCCGGCCATGCGGACGTAGCATTTCGGACAGGATTATGTCCGCGTGCTCCCGCTACACTCCGTGCGAGTCGTTAGGGGGCGACGCATCGGACCCCGCGTTAGCCAAATGCGTGGCCGACCAATAACGAGGATCGCCCGATCCTTCCGGGCCTTTCCGCTGATAAAAGAGTCCGTCAATTTCGGTCATCTCCCACTTGGGGAGGTGACGAAGCGCCGAACCCAAGAGCCGTCTTCGAGCTGCTCGCCAAGGTGGCGCGAAGGCGGGTTAGACGACGAGGCCGATCTTCGGCATTACTTCCTCGAGACGGAAATGCCCACAAAGATTCCGACGACAAACGCAACTGCGCCGGCTGCCTCTCCGCAGCAGTAGCCTGCGCGACCTCTAGGCTGGTTTCGCTCCAGCGCATCATCGTTTCCGGGCATGGTCATTTCTTCGTTGTTATTGGCCTGCTGTACGGCGCACTCACGCCCTCCGTCTCTGTTCTCCTGCACCGGCTCCACGTAACTCGCACACAATCTGGCGACAAGACCTCCCGGATGGGGCTTGCAGGGTTTCTAGGGCCGCTACCCGGAGTCAGTCAATATTTTCCGGGCCCTGAACTTCGCCCCGCCCCCGCCGGGAGCAGGCGGGCGCTCCGCCACCTGACGTGTTCGCACGTGTAGCCCGCTCGGTTCGGCACGCGGGCTACTTCAAATCGGCTATTTCTTTGTCTTCTTATTCTTCTTGGGATCCTTGGCTTGCTTGGTGCCGGTGGGATCCTTGGGATTGTTCGCGTCTTTGAGTTCGACTTCCGCCGTGGCTTGGATCAAGGCCAGCAGTTCAGGGTCGAGCCCGGGTGCGAATTCTTCGCGGCGTTCCGGTGAGATGGTCATCGGGAACCCTTCTGGCATGACGTCGGTACTAAGCTGCGTGCCGTCATTTGAGGGCGAGGCACCCCGGTACAGCTTGCCGGCTTCGCTGAGATTGTCGGCGCTGAAGGTGTACTGAATGCTTTGCAGCCCCTTATCCAGGAGCTGTTTCACTTCCGGGAACTGTTCGGCATTTGTCTTTGGGATCGGGAGGACCTTGCCCCAGTTCACACCGAGGCTTTCCAAGGCCTTGGCGAAGGCGTTCTCATGCGCCTGGTCGCGGACGATGAGGTACGCGATGGTTGAGCGCGCCGTCTTGTTCTCAGTCATTTCGTAGATCCGGCACTTCTGCAACCGTCCGGTGGACTCGAGCATCAGGTTGTACAACAGGTCCAGGACCAGGTTGCCGCTGTTGTATACGTAAGATCCGCTCCACGGGTTACCGGCGGCGTCCACGGGCAGTGCGCCCTGGGCGCCCACAAGGTAATGATGGATGTTGCCGGTGTCCAGAGCGATCTTCAGCGGAGCGGCTCCTTTGGCGCCCGGTTCGTCCACGGGGTCGGTCTTTTGGCCTTGATAACGGGGCGAACCGTCTAAAAGTTGGGAAATCGTGGTCCCGATGAGCTCCACATGGCTGATCTCCTCGGTTCCCACGCCTTGGAGCAGGTCCTTGTACGGTTTCGCGGCGGCGTCGCCGCGGAAGTTCATGCTTTGGAATAGGTACTGCATCATGGTCCGCATCTCGCCGAACTGTCCGCCCAGCCCCTCCTGCAGGGCGTTGGCTGCCGCCGGATCCGGTTCGTCCGCAGCAATTTCATTAATCAGAAGCTGGGTGTGCAGGTACATGTGCTGTTTCCTCACTCTGGGGTCTGATGTTTGTCGCTTTTCTCTTCGAACGGGTTGGGATACTTTGACTGGTCAGAACCCTCGGCGGGAGCGACGTGCGACACCCTCACCATAAGCATGCTTAGTATTCTTGGCAAGGAATGTTAGTAGCCGCAGCCCGCAGACCTGCTCCCGGCAGTCTCGCTGCAGCCGGCCTTCCGGGCAGCGTCCCACACCGGACCGGCCGGAGGGGACACCGCCGCCTGCCGGTAACCCGGGCCTCCGCGAACGGCTGTACCCGCTAGGCAGGGGGACCGACGGGTTTTCGGCTAGCGCAGCGTTCGTGACACAGAGGGGAACGCCCGGCCTGCAGGCCAGAAGCGCCTCCCGGAAGCTAGGCTGACCAAGAGTGAGAAGGGTCCTCGCCAAGCCGGTCAGTACACGCATTTGCGAGGGAACGCAGCCCGGCACGGCTCCCGGCGGAGCGGACAACTCCGGAGGCGGTGCCGGCGATCCTGGCGCGGAGCTAGGGTCGTTGCTGATCGCCGGCACCCGGGGTCAGCTGTCGCTTGAGGGGCTGACCCACTTCGATCGTCCCACTGCCGGAAGACCAGGACCAGATCCAATCGGAACGTGCGCGGTTCCTCGAGAGGGGCAGCCGCCGGCGTGGACAGCCGTCTGACGAAAGCGGTGGTGGTGAGTCAGTAGCTGAAGCCCACCGAGCGGGTCATACGATATGGAATAGACATGCCGGGCTGGTCAGTCGCGGGGGTTGTGATTGTCGCCGCATTGGCGGCCTTCATTCTGTGTCTCAGGCCGAACCGGGCTTCACCGTCCCCGGGCGCCCTTGGAATTTCCGGTCCACCGGTTTGGACTTCGGTGGCGAGGCCCGAGTCGGGAGGTGCCAGTGCCGCGGCCTGAAGTTCTGGGACCACAATGCCGGGCCGAGCATAGCCTAGCTACTAAGAATTGTGCCGGCGATGATGGTCAGTTTCACGGTTGTTCCCGGCTGGCGCCAGATGGTGGCCCCCGCCGCAGTCTGACGGGGCGGTCTGGGGCCAGCCCGTTGTGCTTCTTGGGAGTGCGGCGACGGTCAGGCCAATGAGAACGAGCAGGATCCGAGGTTGTCTGGTCCGGATATTGTCCGGACATTCCGTCATATTTTGATGCTGGCCCGGATCCGTCTTCCGCCCGTCTTGAAAACGATCGATTACTGAGACGGGGCCGTTTTCCAAGGGGTGCCGGGTGTGATTGTTAGTCACGCATGGCGGCTATTTCGCAGCTGAGAGTGGCGGTTCTGCTGACCGGACGAGTGTGACCGAAACAGCGAATATGACGGTGAGTCTCCCCGCTGCGCTGCGGAACCGGGCGCGGGCCGCGTACCGGACGACCAGTTACGTCGAAAGGGATAACACCAGAAGTCACTTCGTGGAGAAAGCGATCGAGGCAGAGACGGCCCGGCGCGAAGCGGAACACAACGAGTGCGAGATGTACCCGTCCTGGGGTGAGAACCTTCCCGGCGGTCGACGACTCAAGGACGGCTGAAGAGTAGGGACCTCTCAGCCTTCGCAATCGGTGCAGAACGCATGGCCGCTTTCACTGCCTCCAGGGACGCGTTGCGGGATTCCGCAACATCGGGCTTCACTTCGTCGTAGTCGGCTGCCACGGTGGTCACTCATTTCCTCTGGATGATTGTTCGGAATGCACCCTACCGGACTGCTGGTAGCGGGGGACGTTCCGTGACCGCTGGCGCGCCGCGAGGGGGTAGTGGCTGGGTCCGCGCCCGGTGTCCGTCGCCGGGAGTGGGTCGCTGGGGTGTCCCGCGTGAGCCGTACACCTCAGGGTCCGCAGGTTTAGCAGCAGCGTCCTTCCAGGGAGTTGTCCTGCCGATTTGCTGCCTCTCCGTTCATTTCAGTGCCCGTAAACTGCTCCCGTTCCGGTGCGTATCTGCTTACGGTCCGCACCGCGCTGGCAGGCCGGGGGAGGGCGAGTAGGCAATGTCCCGTGCCGGGGCAGGGCATGGCGGCTGCACGCACCCGGCCCAGGCCCAGTATGCCTGGTGCCCCGGGCTTGCGGGGTGGGAAGATGCATGTATGAGCGAGAACACAAATTCGGGTGCGGAGGGGACTTCTCCTGGCGGCGAGGAAGACCGTGTCCCGGGTTCGGATATGGAGAACCCGAAGAGGCCGATCACGCAGCCGATGAGCACCGTGGGCCAGCGCCGCCGGGACTCCGAGAGGAAGCTCGAAGACCACCAGCGCGGATCCCGGACAAAACCGTCCGATTGATTGGCGGTTGGGGAGCTTTTGCGTGCGGCTCCCGGCGCGGGAAGTACGCAGCGGCTGCACTTTCGGAGGACGCGGCTGGTTGGACCTGCGTTCGAGGACAGTACATCGGGCACCAATCCCGGCCAGGCGTTGCCCGCTGGTGGTTAGGATGGAAGGGTCAGCCGCCGGGCAGAGTCCGGCGGGAACCACCGGAAGGGTGATCCTCATGGGTTTGGGCGACAAGATTGATAACGCTGCCGAGAAGCTTGGCGGTAAGGGCAAGGAAGCTGCCGGCAACGCTACCGGGGACGACAGCCTCAAGGCCGAGGGCAAGGTTGACCAGGGCAAAGCTGACCTGAAGCAGGCCGGGGAAAAGGTCAAGGACGCCTTCAAGAAGGACTAGGCGCCCACACTGGAGCCCGGCAAAGGGGCGGCCCGACCCTACCGGTCGGGCCGCCCCTTTCCCTTTGTCGGCCTAACTTTGCCTTGGTTCCCGGCGATGTTGCCGGACGCCGCTGCACAAACCCATCCAGGGACCGATACCCGGGTCAAGGCCCAGATAAGGAGGACTGCGTTGCCGTACTTGCGTCTGACCTGCCCGCCACTGGCCGCCGAGCGCCGCGGGGAGATCGCCCGGGCTCTCACCGACGCCGTGGTGGAGCTCTTCACCCCACCCCGGGGCCCCGTCACCGCCGCGGATCTCCGGAGCCGTACGACCGTCCACTTCGCCTGCTATGCCCCGGACGAGCTCTTCATCGGCGGGCAAACACCGGACCCCACCCACCCCGACGTCACCATCGAAGTCAGCGACTGGTCCATGTCCAGCCGCCAGCAGGCCCGGGTCGCCGCCCGGCTGAATCCCTTGATCGTCGGGTTATTCGACACCGAGCCCTCCGCGGTGAACCTCCGGTTCCACTCGTACCCGCCCACTGACTTCGCCGTCGGCGGCCTCCTGTTAAGCGCCCGCATCCCCCGTATCGCCCGTGTCGCCAAGCGGCTCTTCGGATAGTCCGGGCCTATTGCGTCCCGACCTGCCCCGGACTGCAGGTGACCCAGGGACTACCGCATAAACGGTATGTCCGGCGGCTTCTTTCGGGATACCGGTACGGCTAGTCTCAGTGTCGTAGTGATGGATCAGTCCCTCAGGCTCTAGATTCCACCGTCTTAGGGGGTGGGCTCCGGGGGCTCGACGACGGGGTGCTGTGCTGGTTTCGTCGGCGACAAGTCGGCCACCCGGATCAGCGTTCGCAGTAGCGCACTGGCCTCTCATGCACGGTATTCGCGTTCCTGCCCGGCCGCCCGGCCGCCCGGCCGCCCGGCCGCCCGGCCGCCGGGCCCTGGCGAGGGCTGTGTCACGGCTCCCGGCGTTGCGTCACGGGCAGTGATCCGGGGCCGTGACCCACGGCTTCGGTGAAGACACCAGGTGCGGCAGCGACTCCGAGCCGTGCGGTTCTCATGGGGATTGCTTGGCGGTCGGGGTGGGGTTCCAGATTTCGCGTTGCCGGTGGGCAAAGTCCGCGAAGCTGATCGGGTGCCGGCCCAGCACCTGGTGGACGGTGTCCGTCAGTCCGCCCGCCAGCCCAAGCCGGGCTGTGGTGTAGATGGCGGCCGTGACTATGACCATTCCCCACGGCATTCCGAGGGTTTGGCGGGCGTGCCGGAGGTATCGGAAGATCCCGGGCCCGTCGTAGCGGATGGGACGGCCGAGCTCGATGGTCAGGATCCGGGCGATCTGGTCGTAGGTCAGGGCTTCATTCCCCGTGACCGTCCAGGCGGTGTTGCGGTGTGCGGCGGGGTTCAGGAGCGCTGCGGCGGCGACGGCACCGACGTCTTCACCGTCAACGAAGGCGGTCGCGCCGCGCCCGGCAGGGACCATGATCTCGTCGCGGTCGCGGATGTCGGTCAGGTGGGTGGTTGAGAGGTTTTGGTGGAAGAACGAGGCCCGCACGAACGTCCAAGCGGCACCGGAGGTGCGTAGCCATGCTTCGATGGCGGCGTGCGGGACGACTTTGTTCTTTTCGGCACCCTGAAGGGAAAGGAACACCATCTGTTCGACGCCGTGGGCGCGCGCGTACTCGAGGGCGGGAATGATTTGTTTTTTCGGCTTGCCCAGACGCGGCGGGCGCATCAGAAACATCTGACGTACCCCGTCGAACGCGCCCGGCCAGGTCACCTCGTCGGTAAAGTCAAGAGCGATGGCTTCAACCCGGTCCCCGAACATCCGCTTCACGGACTCCGTGGTTTGCCCGGCCGCTCGGACTCTCTGCCCGGCGGCCAGCAGCTGTTCGACCACGACCCGGCCGATATTGCCGGTAGCCCCGGTCACCAGAAGCACTTCGTCTTCCATCAGGGAAATTCCTTTCTGCTGTTCTTGACGCTAACAGACCCGCTGCCGAAAGCGCAGGGCGGACCGGGGTGGCTCTGATTCTGCGGCTCATCCACACCAGCGGGAGCCCTAACGGCGCCCGTCCTCTGGACCGCATTGTGATCCCGGGCAAGTTTTAACAGCTTTCACGGACAGACCCCGGTGCCGGCCAGGTAGTTGTCTCCCCTCCGCCCCGAAGCTAGGTTGGCGGGCAGGGAAAAGCTCGGCCGCAGGGAGAGGTCTCGGGTAGAAAATCAAGCGCCGTTCATTCGCCGTGGGCAGCCGGCGATGCGCACCTTGCAGACGTTCCAAGAAGACGGGCAGAGATCTGCTTGAACAGTTAGAGGATGGCTCAGCCCCTCGAACCGGAGCGCAAATGCGGTGTCTGAAGTACGTTCTGGATGCTCTTTACGCGCCCCACGTCAGCGACATCGTCGGTGATCGAGGCGGTCGCAGACAAGGCGCCGAGTTGTGATTACCCCGTCCGGCAAACTCGCGCACGGGGCTTGCGGCTGCAAGGGGGAGGCGGCCGAGGATGGCGCACTGGTCATCGACGCCGCCCTTAGCCCAATTTCACATGGCCAGAATCAACTTACCAGCGACATGCCCGTGCTCACTGCGGCGGTGGGCAGCGGCAGCATCGGGGAGCGAGTACTCGTGATCGACGACGACTCGCAGCCGCCTGTCGTTGACGAGGCGCACGAGCCGTTCGAGGTCCTCGCTTCTCGGCCGGGCGATGACGGAGACGGCGCGGCGTCGCGCCCAAGGGACGGCCCAGGTGGGATGACGAAGGATCCAGAGCGGGTTCATGGTCACTAACACGCCCCGTTGGCCAACGAAGCGCTTGACGAGCGCGGTGTCGAGCTTGCCCACGGTGTCGAAGACAACGTCGTACGTTCCGGCGTGGCTCGCAAAGGTGTCAGCGGTGTAGTCGAGGACCTGCCCGGCGCCGAGCTCCCGGAGCAGCGCGAGGTTCCGTCCACTTGCCACCGCAGTGACCTCACAGCCCCAGGTGACGGCGAGCTGCAACGCCATCGTCCCTACACCCCCGGATGCGCCATAGACCATGACCCGTTGCCCGGCGGAAAGCCCCGCCTTATCACGAAGCGCCTGGAGCGCAGTGATGCCAACGACAGGGAGGCCAGCCGCTGAGGTGAGGGTCCCCCGAGAGGGGCCGACGGCACACTGATCAGCGGGCAACACAGCGTACTCCGCGTACAGCCCGCCCTGCTTCGGCGATGCCACCGCGACGACGTCGTCGCCGACGGTGAGACCCTGGGCGCCTTCCCCGAGGTCGACGACCGTACCGCTGCCGTCCACCCCCGGCACGAAGGGGAGCTTCAAACGCAGGAAGCGTCGGAGGTGCCCGGCCCGCAAGTGAGTGTCCGCCGGGTTGACGCTGGCGGCCACCAGCCGGATGAGGACCTCGCCCCGTCCCGGGACGGGACGCGGAACCTCGAGGACCACCATTTCCTCCGGCGCCCCGTACCGCCGGAAGCCGGCGGCCCTCACCGATGCGTCCTCGCGGCAGGCCGCACGAGGGACAGCAGGCGCCGCAGTTCGTGGACCTCCTCGGTGGTGAGCGCGTCGAAGCGGGGAGCGATCGCTTCGATCCAGCCACGCTGGAACTCGTTCACTTCGGCGCGGGCCGCGTCGGTCAAAGACACCACGCGCGCGCGGGCGTCCAGCGGATCAACCTCGACCGTGACAAGGCCTGCCCTCCTGAGGCTGTCGACGTGCTGGCTCACCGCGCCGCTTGTGACATCGAGGACGGCCGCGAGTGCGCCGACTCCGAGTCCGTTGGTGCGTGAGAGCTGGTATAGGACGTTCATCTGCGCCCGCCCAAGCCGCCGCTCACGGAACGGGTAGGACCCTGCCGCTCCGAGATCGCGGGTCAGGGAGGCGATGGTGTCGATCGCTTCCGCGAGGAACTTGTTCCGCTCGGCGTCCTGCGTGCCGTCGTACATCGTCATTAGTAGCTGACCATGGGGAGCTGGTGGACGAAGGTGCGGTTGTCGGTCTGCCGGAGGATGAACTCCGCCAAATCGGCGCGGCCCACCGTGGTGCTGGCGTCGACGCCCACCCAGCCGACGCGATAGGTTCCGGTGTAGGGCTTGTCCAGGAGGCGGGGACCACGCACGACCGTCCAGTCCAGACCGCTATCCTGCAGCACGCGGAGGTGGCCCTTTGCGTCCTCGAGCACCTTCGGCGAGACTAGCTTCAGGAGCGTGCGGATGATCGTATCGGCCGCTTTCGGTCGATCGTGCGCCGGGTCCGGGAGCCCGCCGCCCGAGAGCGAGACGATGCGCCGGACGCCGTGACGCGCCATAGCATCCGTGATGTTCCGTGTGCCGTCCGTCTGCAGCGTCGCCGGAGAGCCCTTAACCTGCCCGAAGACGCTGATGACGGCATCACTGCCCTCGACCACGCGGTCGACAGCGTCCGCGTTGAGAACGTCACCCTCGATCACGGTGACCCGAGGATCCCGGGAAGTAATAGAAGATGCCGAACGGGCTAAGGCCCGGACGTCGTGTCCAGCCGAGAGCGCCTGCTCGACAACGTGATGACCGGTCCGTCCGGTACCGCCGAAGACCGCGATAGTTGCCATGATTCCGCCTCATCGAAAGTAGTACTAAAGTGATGGATGCTGAATATATTAGCTACTAAACTATTTCCAACGCAACGTCTTCTCCTGAGCGGCTCGATACGCAGGCACGAGTGACGAGAAGATGCGGTCAAGTGAGGCGATAGCTCCACGGGCGGGCTCGATTCTGCGCTCTGCACGGGGAGGGGCTACTGGCGGAGCGGGCAGCAACACCTGCGCCCTAGAAGTGATGCTGTTTGTATGCACTGTGTCTACTTGATCCTGCGAGAAGTTGATCCCGGCGGAATTTGTCAGGCTGAACGGTACCAACGGGAGTTAGGCGGCTGACTGCTTGGGGATTTCCTTGGGCTGGTTGATCCACGATGGTCCGGGGAGCGCGAGAATTCTGGGGTCGGCGGTGGTGATGAAGCCTTCGGGGTGACCGGGCTGCGAAGAAACAGATTCTCGATGAGTTGTGTGACGGGCTTGATTGGTGAAAAGTGTGCCCAGGCCATCGCCGCCGTCGCGCGGATCACCCGAGGCGACTTCCGACTCATCGACCGGCTCTTCATCCAAATCGAGCGGGTCATGAGAATCAACGAACTCAGCACCATCACCGACGACAGGCGGATGACGGCAAAATCGGCCGTTCCGGTTAGCGCCAACGTACGGCTTCGCAGAAGGGTTCCAGCACGCTATTCCACCCGAATCGGTTCTATCTCTTCGTTGACAGTCCGAGTGTCACGGAAATCTTCGGTCCCGTCACTGCCGTCGTCGAAAACCACGATGTTGACGACGCA
The DNA here is from genome assembly GCF_055412745.1 of Pseudarthrobacter woesei. Classification (NCBI taxonomy): domain Bacteria; kingdom Bacillati; phylum Actinomycetota; class Actinomycetes; order Micrococcales; family Micrococcaceae; genus Pseudarthrobacter; species Pseudarthrobacter woesei. The sequence goes on along the minus strand of NZ_JBVAYU010000023.1, from coordinate 7,365 downwards.
ATCCTCATGGCCAACGATTCCATCTACGGCCTCATGGCCTACGTCTTCGGCGAGGAAAGTGACGCCATGAGAGTTGCGCGTCGCCTCGAATCCGGCATGGTCGCTGTGAACCGGGGCGTCGTCAGCGACCCGGCCGCACCGTTCGGAGGAGTCAAGCAAAGCGGACTCGGGCGGGAGGGGAGTTCAGAAGGAATCCTCGAATTCCTCGAAGGCCTGTTTGGAGAAGCTCAACACCCGGCAGGTCACCGTGACGGGAACCCCGTCAGCGGCCAGTTCAAGGACCAGCGGGTACATCATTTTGGGTTGACGTCCCGCGAGAGGTAAGCGACGGCCCGGCGCATCACTTCGGCTTCCTGTTCGAGGAGCCTGATGCGTTTCTTGGCTTCCCTCAGTTCGGCTGACTCATCCTTCGCCGCTTTGGCCTGGGGGTTGTCCTCTTCGTCGGCTTTCTTCAGCCACCGGTGCGAGGCTGCCGGGGACACCCCGAAGTCCTGGGCTATCCGGGTCAGCGGTGCTTCGCCCTTGCGGGCAACCGCGACCACATCGCGGCGGAACTCTTCAGGAAAGGCTTTGGGCATGATGAACATCCTTCCACCCGCGAGGCCAATCCTCACAGGCTAGGAGTCAACCAAACCTTCAGCAGTCCCATCCATTACTGAGACAGCCGGGCCGTTCTCGTGGGGCTCCAGACGTTCCCGTGGCGACACGGGCAGTCGCTGTCTCGAAATGCCGTTCAACAACACTTGGTTTCACAACGGCTAATCGTTCGGGATTAAGAGAACTATGGGGACGGCTATGGCTGTTGTCGGGTACGCGAGGGTTTCCACCACGGATCAGAACCTTGATCTGCAGTTCACTGCACTCCAGGCCGTCGGCGCAGCGCGGACCTTTCCGGGCAACGGAGTCAGCGGATCGACGGTGGAACGTCCTCAGCTCTCCGCCAGTGCGTTCTGGACGTCATCGAGAACATGGGGGAACAAGGTGCAGGTTTCCGATCCCTCGTGGCGCACGCGGATCAGATTCCGGACGAAAATTCAGCTTTGACCGCAATGCAGTCTTTGACAGCAATGCCGTCAAGCCGGGGATAGCAGCGGCAATGACGGCCCTCAACTCGCGGCGGACGGCAGGGTGAACTCGTCTTCCAGGGCCTCCCAGGCCGAATCGGGGACCTGACTGCGCATCATCTCGAACGGGCGATCAACTCTGGGCCGGCGATTCAGCCTTCACACTCGGTGCAGTACGCGTGGCCGTCTTTTTCTCGGGCGAGCTGGGACCGGTGCCGGACCAGGAAGCAGGAATAGCAGACGAACTCGTCCGCTGCCTGGGGGATAACCTGGACGATGAGTTCGTCGTTGACGATTTCGCCGCCCGGGATGATTCCATCATCCATGGAGTCTGATTCGTCCAGGTCACGCACGATCCGGGCATCCGGTGCGTTCTCGGACTGCAGCGCCTCGAGCGAGCGGTCCTGTGATTCCTTGACGTCGGAACGGACTTCGTCATAATCGGTTGCCACTTGTGGTGCTTCTCTTTTCATCTGTGTTGGTTACAGCAAGGTGAACGTACAGCATCGGCGTATGATTCCCCCACTCTTGGCGGCATCAACCCCGTGACTGTTAGTTCGGATTGGCGGTTTTTTCACAGCTCAGTTTGGCGGTTTTCGCACCGTTGGCTTGGCGGATTTAATCGCTCCTTGGCGGCGTTCCGTGATCGCTTGGTCTCGCCTTCAGGGAGAGTGATGCGATGCGGCTAGTCCTTGAGTGCTCGCGACCGTCTATAAAATGTTGCTCGTGACATTCCGAGATCGCGGGCAACCTGTGCTGCGGGTTCACCACCTTCTACCAGGCGCACAGCGCTTCGAACCTGACTCTCGGTGACCTGGCAGGGCCGGCCGCCAAGGTCCTTTCCGGCTTCTCTGCGTTTGCTGATGGAGTCGGTGACGCGTTCGCGTTTGATCTCGTGTTCCATTTGCGCGAGAGCGGCCATGATCGTGAACAGCATCGACCCCATGGGTGTTGCGGTATCGACGTCGCCACCGCCCAGGTTCAAGACGCGCAAACCAGCACCTCGACCGCGGAGTTCGTCGGCGAAGGAAAGCATATTCTGGGTGGATCGTCCAAGCCGGTCCAGCGTCGTAATGACGAGGGTGTCGCCGTCAGTCAGCGCGTCGACTGCCCGATCGAACTGGGGGCGTGAAGCCCGCGCCCCGGAGACACCGTGATCCACATAGAGGTCATCGCGTCTCACGCCGGCAGCCAAAAGGTCTGTTTGCTGCCGGTCTGTGGACTGCTGCCGCGTCGAAACGCGTGCGTAGCCGATCAGCTTCGTCATGGGCTGCTCCGATGTGTCTCTTAACTAACAGTGAATACACCGATTCAACCAGAAGCTTTCGAGACATAGTTACGAGATTCACCGGACGTGAAAAATTCGTTCAATTCCACGAAATTTAGGGCACTGCCGGTCGTCGCTGTAATTCAGTCGGTAAGACGCCTCATATCCCAAGGGAAACGAGACAGTGTGGCTGCGAGATGCTCCGGTCAGAACTGTGTTCCACACTGAATAGCGCTACGGGTGTGATTAACGATTTTCGGTGGGGCGTCCGTCTGCCCAGTTCCCCATGAAGTCAAACGCCGCTGAGTCAATAGGCGGACCGACGGCCCAATATTCATCTGGCTGGATCACGCCGACCAGCGGGGTGTCTTCGCCGCCGCTTTGGACGGCCGATATTTCAACGGTGTGGTCGGTGTTGTGCTTGGTTGCGAGCGGCTTGGCGGTCTCGGCCGCAAACTCGGGCGTATCTCCGCTCACGTGTGGGACCTCGGGCTGGCTCCTCTTTGGGCGGATCCAGCGCTGCGCGAGCCGTTTGCCCCCGGGCAGTACCTTGGTGTTCCACAACTCCGTCGCCCGCGGAATGACGACTTGCTGCGCGTACGGTTTCACGAAATTGTCAACGACAAGATTCGCGATTTCCGCATATTCCTTGATGCGGCGATCTTCGGCCTCTTCTTCGCGCCTGCGCCGCGCGTCGTATTCGCGGTTCAACCACTCGTCGAACTCAGGGTGGGTTTCAGGCTCGTTGGCCGGCTCCGGAAGCCTCGGGTTCCGGTATTGAGTGATGAGGGAGCCGTCAGCGTTCCGGGCGCCGCCCGAGCTCAGCGAGTCGAGGGGGATGGGGTTTCCGTCCTTGTCGTACTCCGCAACGTCGACCAGCACTTTCCTGAACTTCGACTTGTCACTATTCATTGCCCCTCCAATGGCTCACGATGAGCCTATACCTTGAGGTGGCGGTGGGGCCGGCGGGTTGATCAATTCCTGTTGAGGCCGAATTGGCGTGTCATGAGCGCCGCCTTGTAGCGGGACTCGGCTGAGTTCACCTCTGAGGAGGGTGTGCTGGGCCCGAACACGCGCAGGAGGCTGAAAACGAAGTGCCGGGCATGATCCGTCTTCATTCCTGCCCTTTCCCCAACTGCGCTCTGTTGGGCAAGCTCGCGAAGGGCTACGTTACCGCCGTGGCCGTCCCGCGCGTACGCTGTCCACCGCCCAAGAATTCGTTCGGCACCATCGGCTTTGCCGACGTACTGTTTGCCGTTGGTGGAGTCTGTGATGAGGTAGATTCCCTGGACCTCTGACAGGGCGATACGCCAGTCGGCGTAGCGGGGATCGTCAACCATATCGCGCAGCTGGTGGTAGGTGAGCAGCACGCCGTCGAAGCCTGGGAAGTGGACCTTGTCCCGGTCAGCGATCTCCAGCACGGGCATGCGCGCGCCTGTGGCCGAGCCGGCGTTCCGGTGCCAGCTGCGGGGGTTGTCCCATTCGACTACGAGCCGGTCATTGAGGGGCGCAAGGAACTCTGTCGGTGGCAGGTCGAAGCATCTGTACTCCTTGGTGGACGCTGTTGCCACCTCACCGTGGTTCTCGTAGGTACCCCAGAGACGGGAGCGGCGCCCGCCGTCTGCAATGAGGATCACCCAGTATCGGGGAGGAGTTGCGGGGAAGCGGGGCGGAATGTCCTGCTCTCTGGTGTAGGCGAGGACTCGCTCTGGGGTCAGATCCTCCGGCCCACGCAGCGCATCGGGGTCACTCGGCTTAAAAGTGTGGCGGATGACGTGTATGTCCTCCAGCGGGACCGCTGGGTCATAGTCCGAACCTATGCCACTGAGCACATGACCCAGGTTCAGGGAAGCGCGGGAAGCCGGCTCTTCAGAGACCATTGTCTCCTCAGGCACGTAGAGGGCAGGGGATCGCAGATCAGACACTGGAACACCTTATGCCACTGACTCATGCGTTCTAGTAAGTCGGTGAGACGTCTCGTATGTTTAGCCATACAAGACACCTGCCGGTACGTTGCAAGTTCGTTACTTGGCGCACCATGCAGAATGGTCGAGTGAGCAATGACGAGTGGAATTTGGCCGCAGATGGATTTGCGCAGCTACCGGTGCCTGAAACCGAGGCTGATTTCGCAACGTTGAGAACGCTTGGACGAACCATTGTCGGCAGGTCTTTCCCTCTACAATTTGGACGTTCGAACGACATCGGACAATCCGCTCGGACGATCTGGCAAGTCATTGCCGAAAACGCAGACCGGCAGACGAAGAACGCCGACGAGGGGGAAGAAGTGGAGATTCACCAAAGTCCCGGCGGTCGGGTCCAAGTGAAAGCTCGGGTTGTGCGCGACCAAGGACGAGTTGTCGAAATTCGGTTTGAGAAGGTGACTGGCCGAGCCAACCTAGATGCACAGCTCACCAGACTTCTGAACCTCGACGAAGAAGCGTCGAGGCGGTTGATCGATTTATGCATCGCTTTGCGTGGCATCGACCCTAGTGGAGACGAAACGATCCGCTTTGATGAGGCAGCACTGGCAACGGCACTTGAGGATCCCCGGACACTATCCGCCGCGTACCAGCTTGACCCAGACCAATTCAAAGCGATTATTGAAGGGGATGTATCGGCTACAGATGTCGTGGCTATTGCTGCGCGTCGGAAGACACTTGAACGGTTCGAAGAGTTGCTCAGCAATCTTCAAGCCTTGGCCTCGAGGACGACGGCCCGCAAGTTCGTCTGTGCCGGAGCATCCCTGAAATCCTCACATGCGTGCGTGACTGGGCAGCTTCCCATCCAGAAGCCGAATGGATCATCGGTGCCAGCTATGACTCAACACTGACAGACGATGGTCTGTTCGACGCTCGCTGGCTCGACGAAGCCGTCCCGGACCGTCCTGTCGTACTGCGGGCCATGGACTACCACACTGCCTGGGTGAACTCGGCCGCTCTGGCCATCTCCGGAATCACTGCGGACACGCCCGAACCAACGCTCGGTCGAGTCGTTCGCCGCGCGGATGGCTTTCCCCTGGGCACGCTGCAGGAACCGGGCGCCGTCGACCTGGTTCTTGACCACGCACCAAAACCTACCGACGCTGCGCGGGCCGCGGCGCTGGCCCGTGCCACTGCCCGGTTTGCCGGGGCGGGAGTGACATGGGTGCAGGATGCCTGGGTCGAGCCGGAGGACTTGGCCCCATATCTTTTAGCTCTCAAGCAGCACCAATTGTCGACCAGGCTGAATCTCGCCTTCCGTGCTGCACCCGAAAAATGGAGGGGGCAGCTGGCTGGCTTCAACGCAGCCCGTGACCGGGTGCAAGCGCTGAACTCCACGATGCTCGAAGCCCGGACGCTCAAATTCTTTGTGGACGGCGTGATCGAATCCGGCACGGCAGCCATGCTGGAACCCTATTGCGACAGCCCCGACAACGGACTGGCCAATTGGGACACCTCGGAACTGGCCGCCGCAGCCATTGAAGTAGACAGGCTCGGCTTCCAGCTGCATCTGCACGCCATCGGCGACAGGGCAGTCAGAATGGCCCTTGACGCTGTAGAGGCCGTCATTGCAAGCAATGGACCGTCGGACCGCAGACCGGTCATTGCCCATCTGCAGGTGGTCAACCCTGAGGATCTTGACCGTTTCCTAGGTCTCGGCGTGATCGCCAATTTTGAACTGCTCTGGTCCCAGCCGAGCACCCAGATGAAGCAGGTCACCGTGCCACGGATAGGTGAAATTCGAGCGGAGCAGCTGTATCCCATCGGAACTCTGAGCAGGGCTGGGGTCACCGTTTCCTTTGGCAGCGACTGGCCTGTCAGCCACCACCATCCCCTGATCGGACTCTCCACCGCAGTGACGAGGTCTAGCCCCGATGAGCCGATGCCTGGAACGTGGACGCCCTCGGAACGAATCGATGTGGCAGCAGCCTTGCGCGCCTACACAGCAGGGGTTGCCGTTCAGGCATTCGCCGACCATGACCGTGGCACTCTCTCCGTGGGATTGGCCGCCGACCTTGTGTGGCTGAGCGCCGATCCCCGGCTTATGCCTGCGGAAGCAATTCCAGGTATCCATGTCGTCGGCACGTGGTTGGACGGGCAGCGAACGCACACCCGGGCTTGCGCCTGGAGCCCAGACCATATTGAGGTGATGGGCTTGTGATTCGACCCACCATGGCCGGCGGCGACTTGTCCGGGTGTCGACGCCGGGACACCGCGTCCGTGACGTACGACGGATACTGCGCAAAAACGACCCTTACTGACGTGCTCCGTGGGGCCCGCCTGGGTGGCATCGGCAAACGCTCCGTTGTGGCTTGTTGTTGGCGTTGGAATGCCGGTTGCCGGCCGCGGGCGGAAACTGGCGATGGAGGCCAGAACTCGAGTTCGATATCAAAGTTGGTCGACAGGCGCGGGGGAGCGTTTCTGACTGTCCGTTTGCGGTGTATCCCTAGCTAACGTCAGACTGCGATAACGTGCGGCCGATTGAGATCCGTTGTGCCATTTCCTGACACACGTCGACGCCGAGCCAGTGGCCTCCGTACAGACGAACGCTTAGCGGTTTCGATGGTGTTCGGAAGGGATGAATCGCACCGGTAGTTGGTGTTTTTCTGTCAGCGGGCCAGCCGCCGAGGTCTTCAAAGCTGTCCCGTTGAGGGTCATTAGTGAACCGGATTTCCATGGATGTCCAGTGGCATCGCATCCGCACCATAGAGCATGGCACGATAGCGGGCGGCATCATCTTGGAGGTTGGCTGGCCAGACGCCAGGGCTATTGCTATACGTGATATGGCTGGAGGTGTACATGATCTCGATGTGCACCATCACCTCTCCCATGTTGCGCCACTTGGTGCTGTTGTCCACGAATTGCGGGTGCGGTCATATAAAGACAGTCTCACGAGGCATGCGGCCACCCTGGAGCTATTAGCCAGCTTGGTTGGGCCCCCGTTAGCAGTCCAGCGTCTATGCGATAGCTAATAGGTTTTCTTGCGTCCAGTTTTCCCAGTAGCGTTTCGGCGTCATGCCGTCCAGGGATCCGTGGGGCCGTTCATGATTGTAGA
>NZ_JBVAYU010000022.1:0-28843 GCF_055412745.1 Pseudarthrobacter woesei | reverse complement strand
GCTCGGCGCCGGCGAGCCCGTTACCGAGGGGTTCGATGGCCACGATCTTCCCGCCGCGCACACCCACTTCACGTGGCGCAAGGCCGGCGGTGGTGAGGATGCGCTGGCCGCGGATGACCAGGTCAAAGCCTTTTTCAGACATGGAGGTTCTCCCTACTGACCGGGGAACGTGACAGCCCGTTGGCTGCCAACCGTCCGCTGATCTGAGTGCCCAGCTGCTCCAAAAGCTGTCCCGCCTCTGCCATGCACCTGTTTACATTGCTTTCAAGCTCGGTTAAGGCGTAGACGTCCTCGAACCCCGCGGCGGTTGCCTGCCCCTGTGCCAAGGTGTTGCGCCCGCAGACAACGATTACCGGAACGCCCTGGGCAGCTGATGCCCGGGCAACGCCCATCGGGGTCTTGCCCAGCAGGCTTTGCTCGTCCAGGCTGCCTTCCCCTGTGATCACCAGGTCCGCACCGGCCAGTCGTTCCGGCAGTCCGGTGAATTCGAGGACGACGTCGATGCCGGGGCGACGGGCTGCTGCCAGTACGGCGATGGCCGCGTATCCCACGCCGCCGGCTGCTCCTGCACCCGCGGCTTCCGCGGCTTTGATAGCGCGGTGACCGATTTCCCTGGCAAGGACTTCGACGAACCTGGCCAACGCGGCGTCGAGCATGTTGACGTCCTGTTGTGAGGCGCCCTTTTGCGGGCCGAAAATTGCCGCGGCGCCTTGGGCTCCCAGCAGGGGATTGTCGACGTCGGAGGCCAGCACAAAGCGTGTGTCCTTCAACCGGGGGTCGAACCCGGTGAAGTCGATGGTGTCCAGGCGGGCCAGGGCGGCCCCTCCGGCAGGCAAGTCCGTACCGTCCGGGTCCAGAAAGCGGGCGCCCAGGCCCTGGAGTACTCCGGCGCCCCCGTCGGTGTTGGCGCTGCCACCCACAGCGAGGATGATCCGGCGGCACCCCGCATCCAGTGCTGCGCGGATCAGCTGGCCTGTCCCCAGGCTGCTGGCGGTCGTGGCGGAAAGCGAATCGGGCTGGTCTCCGCGGAGGACCTGCGGCAAGACGGCCAGCCCTGATGCTGTGGCCATCTCGATGACGGCCTCGCTGCCCCGGACAGCGTAGTCCGCGTCAAGTGGTTCTCCGGTCGGCCCGGAAACTTTCGCGCTGCGGCGGGTGAAGCCGGAGCCGACGGCGGCATCGAGGGTTCCCTCGCCGCCGTCGGCTACCGGAATATGAACAATGTCCAGGTCCCCGCCGGTCGCCTGCTGCAGACCCTTTTCCAGGTGCCGGCAGACGTCGGGGGCGGACAGCGATCCCTTGAACTTGTCCGGGGCGATCACGATGCGCATGCTTAGCCCTGCAGGGCAAGGATGGCGGTGGGAGCGTCGGCGGCGGTCTTTGCCAGTTCCTCGAACTCGTTCACGGCGTTGATTTCCACACCCATGGAGATGTTGGTGATCTTTTCCAGGATCACTTCAACCACGACGGGAACCTTGAACTCACCCATGAGGGCTTTTGCCTTGTCGAAGGCTGTGGCGAGGTCGTTGGGGTCCTCCACGCGGATGGCCTTGCAACCCAGGCCCTCCGCGACCTTGATGTGATCCACGCCATAGCCTTTTGTTTCGGGGCTGTTGATGTTGTCGAACGCGAGGGACACGTTTTGTTCCATCTCGAAGCCGCGCTGGGATTGGCGGATCAGGCCCAGGTAGGAGTTATTGACCACCACGTGGATGTACGGCAGGTTGAACTGGGCTCCCACGGCAAGTTCTTCGATCATGAACTGGAAGTCGTAGTCGCCGGAGAGGGCAACCACTGTCTCATCCGGGTTGCCGCGAACGACGCCGAGTGCTGCCGGCGCCGTCCAGCCCAGCGGGCCGGCCTGGCCGGCGTTGATCCATTTGCGGGGACCGAAGACGTGCAGCATCTGCGCGCCCGCGATCTGGGACAGGCCGATGGTGGACACGTAAATGGTGTCGCGGCCGAAGGCCTTGTTCATCTCTTCATACACACGCTGTGGCTTGATGGGGATGTTCTCGAAGTGCGTCTTGCGGTGCAGGTTGGCCTTGCGCTCCGCGCACTCCGCTACCCAGGCGGAGTAGTCCGGCAGGGACTTGGCAGCCTTGCGTTCGCGGGCCAGTTCTATCAGCCCGGCCAGCGCCGCGCCGGCGTCGGAGGCGATGCCCAGGTCGGGGGAGAAAACCCGGCCGATCTGGGTGGGCTCGATATCGATGTGCACAAATTGACGGCCGGCCGTGTAGGTGTCCAGGCCGCCGGTGTGGCGGTTGGCCCAGCGGTTGCCGATGCCGATCACGAAATCGCTGCGCAGGTAGTTCTCGTTGCCGTAGCGGTGGGAAGTCTGCAGGCCCACCATACCGGCCATCAGGCGGTGGTCATCTGCGATGGTGCCCCAGCCCATGAGCGTGGGGATGACCGGGACGTTGAGCAGTTCGGCCAGTTCCACCAGCTGTACGGATGCACCGGCGTTGATGATGCCGCCGCCGGCTACGATAAGTGGCCGCTCCCCTGCAGTCAGCATGTCCAGGGCCTTTTCCAGCTGCCTGCGGCTGGCCTTGGGCTTCTCGACGGGCAGGGGCTCATAGGTGTCGATGTCGAACTCAATCTCAGCCATCTGCACATCGATGGGGAGGTCCAGCAGGACCGGGCCGGGCCGGCCGGAGCGCATCAGCTGGAAGGCCTTCTGGAAGGCGCCGGGCACCTGGCCAGGTTCCAGGACTGTCATGGCCAGCTTGGTGACGGGCTTGGCGATGGACTCGATGTCCACGGCCTGGAAGTCCTCTTTGTGCAGTTTGGCCACAGGGGCCTGGCCGGTGATGCAAAGCATGGGGATGGAGTCGGCCCAGGCTGCGTAGAGTCCTGTGATCATGTCGGTGCCGGCGGGGCCGGAGGTGCCGATACAGATTCCGATGTTGCCGTCCTTGGCGCGGCTGTAGCCGTCCGCCATATGGCTTGCACCTTCGACGTGGCGGGCCAGCGTGTGACGGATCCCGCCGTGCGCCCGCATTGCTGAATAGAAGGGGTTGATTGCGGCGCCTGGCAGGCCGAACGCCTCGATGGCGCCTTCCTTTTCCAGAATGGCAACCGCTGCATCAACGGTACGCATCTTGCTCATGGGGTGCTCCTTGATAAAGTCTGGGGGGTGCCCGTTGCGGGCTGGATTTGGGTGTTTTGGGTGTGCCGGGGCCGCCGTCGTGGCTGTACGACGGTGGGTGCCGGTTTTGGTTTGTGTGTCCGCCCTGCGGCGGCGGGCTTACTCGCGGCCGCTAAGCTGCAGGACCTGCTTGAAGAGTCCGGAGTGGTCCAGGCCGCCGTCGCCCTGGTTGACGGTTGCGGCGACGAGCTGCGCGACGACGGCGCCGAGGGGGATCGCGACGTTGGCCTCGCGTGCAGCGGAGGCGACGATGCCCAGGTCCTTGTGGTGGAGAGCCAGGCGGAAGCCGGGGTCGAAGTTACGGTCCAGCATCTTCCGGCCCTTCTGGTCCAGGACCTTGGACCCGGCCAGGCCCCCGCCGAGGACTTTGAGAGCTGCGTCGGTGTCGACGCCGTAGGCCTCGAGAAAGGCGATAGCCTCGGCCAGGACCTCAATGTTGACGGCGACGATCAGCTGGTTGGCGGCCTTGACGGTCTGGCCGGAACCCGAGGGTCCGACGTGGACGATGGTCTTGCCCACTGCCTTGAGGACGTCCTGTGCTGCCTCGAAGTCATCCTTGTCCCCGCCCACCATAATGGACAGGGCGGCGTCGATGGCGCCTTGTTCACCTCCGGAAACCGGTGCGTCGAGCGGGCGGATGCCGGCCGCCGTAGCGGCATCGGACAAGCGCTTGGCCACGTCCGGGCGGATGCTGGAAGCATCAATCCACAGGGTGCCCTTCTTTGCATGGGCGAAGACACCGTCCTTACCACTGACGACACCTTCAACGTCCGGGGAGTCCGGCACCATAGTGATGACAAAATCGGCATCCGTGACGGCGTCAGCGATGCTTGTGGCACCCGTGCCGCCTTCGGAGACGAGTTTGTCGATCTTGTCCTGGCTGCGGTTGAAGCCGGTGACACTGTGGCCGGCTTTAACCAGGTTGATAGCCATGGGCAGGCCCATGATTCCGAGTCCGATGACTGCGACGTTGCTCATGATGTTCTCTTTCTGAAGTCTGTGGTGGTGCCGGCGGGGAGCGTAAACCGCTCCGGTTGTTGAGCTTTTTTGAAACCGGATCTCGACAAGCTCGATCAGCGGCTACTGGGCGGCGTGCTGCCGGATTGCCCAGCGGAAGGCCGTTTCCTGGGGTTCCTTGTATTCGAGGCCTATGTAGCCCTCGTAGCCAAGTTCCCGGCTGCGGGTGATCCATTCCCCGAGGGGAAGCTTTCCGGTGCCAGGAGCTCCGCGGCCGGGGTTGTCGGCGATCTGGATGTGGCCGAAGTCCTTTGCGTGGTTCTCGATGACGGCTGGGACGTCGTCTCCGTTGACTGCCAGATGGTAGAAATCGGCGAGGAGTTTGATGTTTTGCACACCGGTTTCGTTCTTAGCCCTTGAGATGACGTTCAGAGCGTCCTGGGCGGTGAGGAGGGGGTACCTGGGTGCGCCGCTGACCGGTTCGAGAAGGACGGTGCCGCCGATGCGGGCTACGCCTTCTGCGGCTGCCGTCAGGTTTTTGATCGCCAGTTCGTCTTGCTCTTCGGGGGCGAAGTCCTCCTGCCGGTTGCCGTAGAGCGCGTTGAAGGCCGTGCAGCCCAGGTGCCCGCCAATGCCGGCGACAACGTCGATGTTGTCCTTGAACTCTGGGCAGCGCCCCTTCCAAGAGACCAGGCCGCGATCGCCGCCGGGCATATTGCCGGCGTTGAAGTTCAGACCGGTGAGCTGAACGCCGGCATCCTTGATGGCATTTTCAAAGTTCTGGACCTGTGTGCCGGTCGGGACGGACGTTTCGAAGGGCCACCAAAACTCGACGGCATCAAAGCCCGCGGCTTTCGCCGCGGCGGGGCGCTCGAGCAGGGGCAGCTCCGTGAGGAGGATGGAGCAGTTCACTGTGTAGGTCATCGTAGGTCCTTCCGAGGGGCTGGGTTCCAGATTCCACGGCTTTCAGGCTTTCAACTGATTCCGCCTTGTGGAATTTAGATTCTGCTTTATGAAAAGTTTAGGGAATGGAAGGGCTGGAGTCAAGGGCGGTTGCGGGGGAGTCATCCGGAATAGGGGGCACGAAAAACGGGCGGCTCCTGGCAGAGCCGCCCGTTCGATGTTGGTGTTAGGTCAGGCGGATCTGGCGGTTGACGTCCTTGTAGAGCAGGTAGCGGAATTCGCCCGGGCCGCCGGCGTAGCAGGCCTGTGGACAGAAGGCGCGCAGCCACATGAAGTCGCCGGCTTCCACTTCCACCCAGTCGTTGTTGAGCAGGTACATGGCCTTGCCCTCCAGGACGTACAGGCCATGCTCCATTACGTGAGTCTCCGGGAAGGGAATCACGCCGCCGGGCTGGAAGGTCACGATGTTCACGTGCATGTCATGGGCCAGATCGCTGGGGTCAGCGAAGCGGGTGGTCTTCCATACGCCGTCAGTGTCGGGCATCGCGCCCGCTTCGATGTCCTGGTCGCTTGTCACGAAGGACTTGGCTTCGTAGCCCTCGAGGCGCTCGTAAGCTTTGCGCACCCAGTGGAAGGAAACGATGTCAGCTGAGACATTCTCCAGGCCCCAGGTGGAGCCGGCCGCGAGGTACGCGTAGCCACCCTCCTCAAGCTGGTGCAGTTCCCCGTCGAGGGTCAGGTTGACTTTGCCCTTGGTGACGAAGACGACGCCTTCAACGCCTGCCTCGAACTCAGCCTTGGGAGCGCCACCGCCCGGGCCGATCTCTACGATCAGCTGGGAGAACGTAGTGGCGAACCCGGAGATCGGGCGGGCGATGATCCACGAACGCGTGTTGGTGAAACCAGGCAGGTTGCTGGTCACAATATCCGTCATGACGCCCTTGGGGATGACGGTGTAAGCCTCCGTAACGATGGCTCGTTCTGTTGTGAGGTGGGTCTGGGGCGGCAGTCCGCCCTGGGGGTAGTAGTACTTGCCCATGGTTGAATCCTTACTTCGAAGTGGACGCTGCCAGGCGGGGGTGCGCCAGGCCTGTCAGTTGAGAAAGCCCGAGCCCGGCCATTGCTTGGACTTCCACGGCCCCGACGGCGCCGCACTGCACACCGCGCAGCACGAAGGCCGCCAGGGCTCGGGCGGTGGCGGGCTCGTCCATGACGCCGCCTTCCGTGCGCTCCACGTAGTTCCGCAAGCGTGCAGCGGCGGCAGGAAGTCCCTGCCGGTAAAAGGCATAGGTGGCGGCAAAGCGGCTGGGCAGCTGGGCCGGGTGCAGGTCCCAGCCCTGGTAGTAGCCGCGTTCCAGAGATCGCCTGACCAGGCGCCCGTGCAGCTGCCAGGCGTTCTCCACATTCTCGCCCACGGGAATGATGTTGGTCGAACCGTCAGATAGGCGGATGCCGGTGCCGGCCACTGCCAGTTGCATGACCTCTTTGGCAAAGTCCGCCACGGGGTGCTCCATGGACTGGTACTCGGCGGATATCTGCAGGGACGCGGAGTAGTCATAGGTACCGTAGTGGAGTCCGCTGATCCGGCCGGGAACTGCGCGCGGCAGCTGGGCCACGGGCGAGGTCCCCTCAGGGCCGAGGATCAGCTGGGGCGTTTCCACCTGAACCTCGAAGCGCAGCCGGCCTGCCGGAAGCGAATGCACTTCCTCCAACCTCCAGACGGCGTAGTCCATGGCCTCCACCTGGGCCACCGTGGTGACTTTTGGCAGGGTGAGGACCAGGCCCTCCGGCAGTTCACCGGCTGCGGCCAGGCCGGAGACAAAGAGATCCAGGGTGCGCAGGCCACGAGCCCTGGTGGGTTTCTCGAAGCATTTGAACCGGATTCCGATGAAGGGCGGCGCCGAGCCGGCCGCAACAGCGGTGGCCACGGCGGCGGCGGCGGCAACGGCGGCAGCGTCCTCGGCGTCGTCACCCCTGTCCCCGAAACCGTCCTCAAAGTCGAGCCGGAGATCCTCAATGGGTTGGCTTTCCAGCTTTGCCTGGACCCGGGACGCCACCGCCGCGGCGAGTTGGGCGTTCTGGCCCAGCAACAGCCCCAACAGTTCCAGCCCGCCATGGGCCGCTGTAGCTGCCAGCGCCTCAGATCCCCAGTCGGCGGCAAGTGACGGCGTGAACCGGTCAGCCGGGACGTAGACCGTATGAACAGGCTGGCGTGACCCGTCATCGCCCGGATAATTACGTTCCAGCATCCGGTCCGTGTCGGCAAGCTGTACATCGATGCCCGCGATGTCCGCCGCGGAGAGCGACGGCGTAGGGGAGACCGCCATGGCTCAACCCACCAGTTCGTAGGCCGGTGTGGTCAGGAAGTCCGTATAGTCCTCCGACAGGCAGATATCGGCGATGAGCTCACTGGCCGGCTCGTAGTAAAGACGGAAGTCTTCGTCGCCGAATTCGGTGCGGAGCCGTTCCGTTTCCTCGGCCAGGATCCGCTCCACCAGTTCCCGGGTGACAGTGTTCCCCGTGTCGGCCAGGACCGATTTGTTCCGGATCTGCTGCCACACCTGGGAGCGCGAGATCTCCGCGGTGGCGGCATCCTCCATGAGGTTGTGAATGGCCACCGCGCCGTTCCCGGACAGCCACACCGCCGTGTAGGCAACGGCTACGTACAGGTTCAGGCGCAGCCCGGCTTCCGTGATCTGGCCGCCAGCCGAGGCGATGTCCAGCAGTTGGTCTGCAGTGACGGAAACCTCGGGACGCTGCTTGTCCACCTGGTTGGGGCGGTCGCCCAGCACGGCGTCAAACACTTCCCGGCACGTTGGGACCAGGTCCGGGTGGGCCACCCAGGAGCCGTCGAAACCGTCATTGGCCTCCCGGGTCTTGTCCGCGCGCACCTTGGCGAAGGCCGCCTCGGTGACCTCGGGTTGCCGGCGGTTGGGGATCACTGCGGCCATGCCGCCCATTGCAAAAGCCCCACGCTTGTGGCAGGTCTTGACCAGCAGCTCGGTGTAGGCGCGCATGAACGGCGCCGTCATGACAACTGAGGCACGGTCCGGGAGCACAAACTCTTCGCCGGCGTCGCGGAAGTACTTAATGATGCTGAACAGGTAGTCCCAGCGGCCGGCATTCAAGCCGGAGGCATGGTTGCGCAGCTCGTACAGGATCTCGTCCATCTCGAAGGCGGCCGGGATGGTCTCGATCAGCACGGTGGCGCGGATGGTGCCCTGGTCCAGGCCCAGGTAATCCTGCGCGAAAATAAAGATTTCGTTCCAGAGCCGGGCTTCAAGGTGGCTTTCGATCTTGGGCAGGTAGTAGTAGGGACCGTGGCCGTTGAGGACGAGCTGCTTGGCGACGTGGAAGAAGTGCAGGCCGAAGTCCACCAGCGCAGCCACGGCAGGTGCGCCGTCGATCAGCAGGTGCTTTTCAGGCAGGTGCCAGCCCCGCGGGCGGGCCACCGCCACGGCCAACGGCGCGTCGGTGCGGAGCGTGTACTCCTTGCCTTCGCGGGACGTATAGCTCAGGGTTCCCAGTGCGGCGTCGCGGAGGTTGAGAATCGAGTCGATGACGTTGGCCCAGGTGGGTGTGGACGCGTCCTCAAGGTCCGCCAGCCACACTTTGGCTCCGGAGTTCAGGGCGTTGATGGCCATTTTGGCCGGCGTGGCCGGGCCGGTCATTTCCACGCGGCGGTCCTGCAGTGCCGCCGGTGCTTCTGCGATTCGCCAGTCCCCGTCGCGCACGTCCTGGGTTTCCGCCAGGAAGTCCAGCTTTCCGGTCTCGGCGACCCTTTTGCGCTTGACGCCGCGGGCGGCGAGCGTCTCGCTGCGGGTACCCGCGAAGCGGGTGTGGAGCTCTTCGATGAACGTCAGTGCCTCGGGGGTGAGGATCTCCTCCGCGCGTTGGATCGGCCGGGGGTCTGTGACAGTGATGGGCATTTCTGGTCCTTTCCTTTGCTGCGAGTCAGGCGGTGAATCAGGGTACGGCGTAGAAAGCGTCGGCGGCCGGGGCCGCATCTTGAACGGCTGCGGCGTTCGATGCATTTCCTGCTGCTCGTGCCACCGCACTGGCGACGTCGGCAGCAACGTGGGGATCGAAGACGCTGGGGACGATGTAGCTGGCGTTGAGCTCATCGTCAGCCACCCGGTTGGCAATAGCTTCGGCAGCGGCAACCAGCATCTCGGGCGTGATGTCCGAGGCTCCGGCATCCAGGAGCCCGCGGAAGAATCCCGGGAAGGCCAGCACGTTGTTGATTTGGTTGGGGAAGTCGCTGCGGCCGGTAGCCACAACGGTAGCGTGGCGGGCCGCAACCACCGGGTCGATTTCCGGGGTGGGATTGGCCATGGCGAACACGATGGAGTCCTTGGCCATCGAGGCAACCTGTTCCTCTCCGATCACGTGCGGTGCACTCACGCCGATGAACACGTCGGCGCCCTTGAGGGCCTCGTGCAGTGTGCCGGCGAAGCGTTCTTCATTGGTGTTGGTGGCGATCCAGCTGCGGTGCTCGTCGCTGTACTCCTGGCCCGAGTGAATGGCCCCGGAACGTCCGGCCGCGACAATGTGCCGGGCCCCCTGGGCTTTGAGGAGCTGGATGATGGCGGAACCCGCGGCACCGACGCCCGAGACGACGATCCTCACTTCGTCTAGCCTTTTGTCGACGACGCGCAGGGCGTTGACGAGTGCGGCGAGGGTGACGATCGCAGTGCCGTGCTGGTCGTCGTGGAATACCGGGATGTCCAGTTCTTCGCGGAGGCGGTTCTCGATCTCGAAGCAGCGCGGTGCGGCGATGTCCTCAAGGTTCACGCCGCCGTAGACGGGAGCGAGGGCCTTGACGATTTGGATGATCTCCTCGGTGTCCTGGGTGTCGAGGCAGACCGGCCAGGCGTCTACGTTGGCGAACTGCTTGAACAGTGCCGCTTTGCCTTCCATGACAGGCAGCGCCGCGGCGGGGCCGATATTTCCCAAACCCAGTACGGCCGAACCATCAGTGACCACGGCAATGGTGTTGCGCTTGATGGTCAGGTTGCGGGCCATCGCCGGATCCTCCGCAATTGCCATACAGACTCGGGCGACCCCGGGGGTGTAGGCGCGTGACAGATCGTCACGGTTGCGCAGGGCCACCTTCGGGACAACTTCAAGCTTGCCGCCCAGGTGCATCAGGAAGGTGCGGTCCGAAACGTTGCGTACTTTGACGCCGGCGAGCGCATTCAGGGCGTCCTTGACGCGGGAGGCGTGATTGTCATCGGTGGTGTTGCAGGTCACGTCGACAACCAGAGTCTCGTGGTGGGACTCAGTGACGTCCAGCGCCGTGATGGCCGCGCCCGCCGCTCCCACGGCGGCGGCCAGCTCACTGGTGGCCGAAAAGCTGGACGGCGCTTCCACGCGAAGGGTAATCGAATTTCCGGGGCTGGGGTTCGCCATTGAATTGTCCTCTGGTCTGGCCCAAAACGGGCGGGATACGGAAAAATAGTTTCGTATTATGGATATTATTATCTACTGTGTGGAATTACAAGCCCTTCTCATTCGTCGGCGCATATAGTTCGCTCGGTGCGGTATCTTGGGAGGTCTAGGGCTACTCTTTTCACGATGTGGATAAGAGTTGTCGGAAACCGAGTGGCAGGAGCAGTCACATGGCTGAGAAATCCCCCGGAGGCGTGCAGTCTGTTGAGCGCGTCTTTGAACTGTTGGAACTGATCACTGACGCAGGCGGAGACGTCACGCTCAGCGAACTCTCCTCGTCGACGGACCTTCCGCTGCCTACCATCCATCGGCTCCTGCGCACTTTGGTCACTCTCGGCTATATCCGGCAGTTGCCCAACCGCCGCTACGCCCTGGGCCCCCGGCTGATCAGGCTCGGCGAGGGAGCGAACAAGCAGTTGGGCGCCGTGGCCCGGCCGCAGCTTAAATCCCTCGTGGATCACCTGGGAGAAACCGCCAACATGGCGGTACTCGATTCGGACATGGTCATCTACGTGGCGCAAGTTCCCTCCCTGCATTCCATGCGGATGTTCACGGAAGTGGGACGCCGCGCCCACACCCACGACACCGGCGTCGGCAAAGCCATCCTGGCGCAGCTTGATGACGGGGTTGTCCGCGGCATCGTGACGCGTACCGGCATGCCCACGCCGACGTCCAAAAGCATCGGCGACATCGAAGCCCTCCTGGCAGACCTGAACCGGATCCGGGAACGCGGCTACTCCATCGACGAGGAGGAGCAGGAGCTGGGCGTCCGTTGCTTCGCTATGGCCGTACCCAACGCCCCTACCCCCGCCGCCATCTCAGTCTCCGGGCCCGTGTCGCGAGTTGACCGGTCCTTCGGCGACCGCGCCGTCCCGATGCTTCGGGAAGCCGCGCAAGCTATTTCGGAGGAACTCAACCGCAACTGATCTGCCTCCGACAACGGTTTGGCCAGCGCTGCCGACGGCGGCCCCTCCGTTCGGAAGTGGGCCGCCTTCGCCATTGCTCGACGTTCTAGTGTTCGGGTGCCTTCTCGGATGACTGGACCGTGACTTCCTTGCCGTCGCAGTCGATGAGTCTGCCGTTTTCGTAGCGGTCGCCGTCGGCCAGGCATTTAAGGTCCTCTGCCCGGATCACGCGGCCGGTGCCGGCAACAAAAACCGATTGGTTTTCTGAGTTGCCGGCTTTCAGGTGGTTGAACAGCAGGTTGAGCAGGATGGCCATGACCGCGGCCGAGCTGATGCCGGAGTGAAAGATGGTGGCGAACCAGTCGGGGAACTTGTCATAAAAGGTGGGTGCGGCGATCGGGATCATCCCGAAGCCGATCGAAGTGGCCACGATGATCAGGTTCATGTTGTTCCGGTACTCCACCTTGGCCAGCGTCCTGATGCCGCTGGCCGCCACTGTGCCGAACAGAACGATGCCCGCGCCACCGAGGACGGCGGTGGGGACGGCTGCGACAACGCGGCCCAGGACCGGCAGAAGTCCCAGCAGCACCAGGATCACGCCGCCGGCGGCCACCACGTAGCGGCTCTTGATCTTGGTGACGGCGACCAGGCCCACGTTTTGTGCGAAGGCACTCTGGGTGAAAGAGCCAAAGACCGGGGCGATAAGGCTCGAACCCATGTCCGCACGCAGTCCGGCAGCAATTCGTTTCGAGTCCACCTTGGTTCCGACGATCTCCCCGACGGCCAGGATGTCAGCCATGGTTTCAGTAAGGATTACCAAGACAACGATCACCATGGAGATGATTGCGGCTACTTCGAAGGTCGGGGCGCCAAGGTGGAAAGGTGTGGGGAAGGCAATAATGGGACCTTCGCCGACTTTCGAGAAGTTGGCCATCCCTGTCACGACGGCCACTCCGGTTCCGATGACCATGGCGAGCAGAATCGAGAGCCGCGAGATGGTGGCACTGCCCACCTTGCTCAGGAGCAGGACGAGCGCCAGGGTAATGGCCGCCAGGCCGATGTTCTGCACGCTCCCGTAGTTTTCAGCTTTTCTGTTACCGCCCATGGCCCAGTTGGCCGCGACAGGCATCAGGGTCAGGCCGATGGTGGTGATGACGGTGCCGGTTACTACCGGTGGGAAGAACCGGATAATTTTGGAGAAAATCGGGGCGATCAGCAAGCCGATGGCTGCGGAAGCAATCACGGCGCCGAAGACAGACTGGATTCCTCCGGGACCGGTAACGATGGCCACCATGGTAGCGACGCTGGCGAACGAGACGCCCTGAACCAACGGCAGCTGCGAGCCGAAGTAGGGGATGCCGATGGTCTGCAGGATGGTGGCCAAACCGCCCATGAAGAGTGCTGCGGCAATGAGGACGCCGATGTCGGCGGGGGAGAGGCCGGCGGCTTGGCCCACAATTAGCGGGACGGCAATGATGCCACCGTACATGGTGAGGACGTGCTGGAAGCCGTAGGCGAAGCTGCTGCCGATGGATAGGCGCTGGTCTTCCGGTCGATCCGTGGCAGGGCGTCTGTTGCGCCGCTTGCCGGCTTTGAGAGGGTTCTTGATGTTCATGACAGACTTTCTGGTTCATGGCAGACGTCCTCGTCTGGCTAACGTGGTCTGGCTGTTGATGGGGATTCGACTGGCCCAATCACCGGTAACGTGCTCAAGCAGGGGTGGCCGGTAGTTGAGGCTTTCGAGGTGTGCGGATGACTTAGCAGAAACCGGTGATGCCTGACCAGGCGATGTCCGCTGGTGCAGCGTCGTCGCGCTGGACGGTGGCCTCGATCAAACCGTAGGGGCGGTCTGCGGCGAAAAAGACCTCGTTGGGGTTGTCGAGGCCGAACGGTGAAAGGTCCACCAGGAAGTGGTGCTTGTTCGGCATGGAGAACTTGATTTCGTCGATCTCGGTGTGGGCCTCGAGAACTTTGGTGCCCATGTCGAACAGGGTCTGCTGAAGGGCGTGGGAGTACTTCTCCGTGAAGCCTTCGAGCAGCAGTCCTTTGACGTCGTCGTAGCTTTTGTTGAAGTCCAGGGTGCTGACGTCCGTTCCGGTCTTGAAGCGCCAGCGGGCCGAGACCTCGGTGGCAAGGATGCGGTCAGTGGTTTCCTGAAGGGTGGTGTACTTGTCCTTCGGGTAGCCGACGAAGCCGGACTCGGTGGACTTCAGGACCGTCAGGTCCTTGAGTCCGGAGATGAGGTGCGTTGTGGCGCCCTCGCGGACCAGGACGGCGGTGCGGACTTCCTGGCCGTTGCGCACGAAGGAGTGGTCGTGCTCGGTGCCGTGGGCCCGGATCCGGTTCCAGCTGTAGGACTCGGCTTCCCAACGGCCGCCGGTTACCCAGTCGAAGGTGGAGGTGAAGTGCTCGCCGAGCCGGAGCAGGAACGCTTCCGGGGAGTTGATACCTTCCCGGGCGAAGGCGTAAACGGTGTTCTTCTGGGTGTCCGTAGGCACAACGTGGCCGTTGTCGCCCTCAAGGTGGGCGGCCGCGAAATCGCCCCGCAGCTGCGAGGTGACGTTAAGGTCTTCGATCTCGTGGCGGTCCGTGTCCCGGGTAATCTTCACAACCCGGACTTCGGCTTTGCCGTACTGGTTGTGGCCGAGGATGATGTTGCTGCTCATGGTCAGATTCCCAACTTCAGGTACGTGGCACAAGGTCCACATAGAAATTAAGCGCGCGTTCCCGCACGATTCTTGTACCGTCGGCCCACAAAAAAGAGCCGACATCGATAGATGCCAGCTCATTAACGACCCTGCCTGCTGCTCCCAGGTTACGTGACATAGGCCACGAAGTATCATCAAGCGTAGCTCAGG
The DNA here is from genome assembly GCF_055412745.1 of Pseudarthrobacter woesei. Taxonomy (NCBI): domain Bacteria; kingdom Bacillati; phylum Actinomycetota; class Actinomycetes; order Micrococcales; family Micrococcaceae; genus Pseudarthrobacter; species Pseudarthrobacter woesei. The sequence continues at coordinate 14,618 of NZ_JBVAYU010000022.1, read as the reverse complement.
ATTCCGGTGGTGTACATCACACACTGAAAAATCAAATTGTGACTGCCGACCCCGAAGCCCGTTGACGAACCAGCAGCAGGGCATTTATGCTTTTCGCATAGCAAAAGTTCTTTTCCACTTGACGGAATTGTGCGCGACCTCGGAGGAGGACCAGATGTGCCAGCAGGTCAAAACGCCGGTGGCGCCGGCAACAGCAGCCCAGGAGTTCTACTTCCCCCTCGGAAGCGGCACGGATCCTGACTTTCATGTGCCCCCAGATGCAGAGCGCGTTCGGCAGGGCGGTGGGTTTTCCCGTTGGATCCGCGCACTTCCTGTTTTTACAAAGTAATCTCCCAGAGCCACGGCCATAACGGGCACCGGAACCTTCGCACCTGCTGGCACGGGCGAACTTTGCCGCATCCCCAAGTGTCAGGACCGCTTGGTGGCCAGGTAACGCCATGCCTGCCGTTGGGCCGTGTCGGACGATGAGTTGCTCTTACGGCTGACGCTCCGCCTCGGGGATGTGCTGCAGAATCACCCGCAGCCGGCGCCCTCTACCCGGCCGCCCGAGCTGACGGGCACGCGCTCGCATCCGGAACGCGAACGTGCCGTTGATATGGTCCGGATTTGCTCAGGCCTGGCTTGCGGGCAGGCGGACGGAGCTGTCCATGATCGACACCGTGACCGCCTATGGCCACTATTTTCAAGAGCTTCGGCTCCTGTTGGACGGCAGTCGCCGGGCCCAGCTCAGCACTGCCGAATCAGGCAACGGAACCCTCGCAGGCATGCGGATCTCGCAGTCACGGCGATGGGATCGGTGTTCAAGGTCACGTGCGGCCGACACGAACTCACCCGAGCACGGTTCAGGCGTGTTCGGGTCCCGGGAACGGGTGTCTGGGCTGGTGGCCGTTGCAAAAGCAGCGGCAATGATCCGGCCCAGCAATGTGAAGTGTCTGCCGACCGGGGTCAGGCCAGGCTTGATCCGCCGGAGCGGACGCGGACGTACCGCACAGGTACGATCTGCCCGCCATGTGTGCCCGGGTCGTGGTCCACGATAACCGGGTACGGTTCATGTTCGCCGGGGCCCGGCCTGCTCTCCACCTGCGGCGAGCAGGACACCGTGCCTTGTAGTGGCTTCCGTTCCCCGAAGCCACTACATCCAGGCAAGAGGACGGTTGGCAGCAACCGCACTAGCTGCTGTTGCTGCCAACTGGATTGCCGGTCAGGCGTCCCCGCCTGCTCCACCCGTTGTGCCGGCGCTGACGTCCAGGAGCTTGTAGCGGTCCATGGCGTAAGCGGTAACCCCGCTGTCTACCTCGCCCCTTCCTGCAAGCATCTGAAGTGTTTTCACCACGATGGAGTGGGTGTCGTTCTTGAAGAAGCGGCGCGCCGCGGCCCGGGTGTCGGAGAAGCCGAAGCCGTCCGCACCCAGGGAGGCAAACTGGTGCGGCAGGAACTGGCGGATCTGGTCCGGGACAGCCTTCATGTAGTCCGAGACGGCAACGACGGGTCCTTGCGCGTCCGCGAGTTGCTCAGCCACGAAGGGGACCCGCGCGGGCTGGCCGGGATTGAGGAAAGCCCCTTCCTCTGCGGCCAGCCCATCCCGGCGGAGCTCGTTCCAGGACGTGACGGACCAGACATCCGCCGAGACGCCCCAGTCCTCTGCGAGGATGCGCTGTGCTTCGATAGCCCAGGGGACGGAGACGCCGGAGGCCAGGATCTGGCTTTTCGGACCGTCCACACCCGACGCCGACACCCGGTGAATGCCTTTCAGTACACCGTTTACGTCGAGGTCCTCCGGTTCGGCAGGTTGGGTGACCGGCTCGTTGTAGACCGTGAGGTAGTACATCAGGTTCCGGTCAGTGGACTCCGGGCCGTACATGCGCTCGATGCCGTCTCGGATGATGTGGCCCATTTCGTAGCCGTACGCGGGGTCGTAGGTGACCACCGCCGGGTTGGTGGAGGCGAGCAGCGGTGAGTGGCCGTCCGCGTGCTGGAGCCCTTCGCCGGTGAGGGTGGTCCGCCCGGCGGTGGCGCCGATGATGAAGCCGCGCGCCATCTGGTCTCCGGCTGCCCAAAAGGCGTCGCCGGTGCGCTGGAACCCGAACATGGAGTAGAAAACGTAGACCGGGATCAACGGCACGCCGTGGGTGGCGTATGCAGTGCCGGCTGCGGTGAACGCAGCTACAGCGCCGGCTTCGTTGATACCTGGGTGGATCAGCTGGCCCTGTGCCGATTCCTTGTAGGCGAGCACCAGGTCCCGGTCCACGGACAGGTAGTTTTGGCCGCCCGGGTTGTAGATTTTGGCAGTGGGGAAGAACGCGTCCATGCCGAATGTGCGGGATTCATCAGGGACGATCGGAACAATCCGGTGTCCGAATTTCTTGTCCCGCATGAGGTCCTTGAGCAGGCGGACGAATGCCATGGTGGTCGCGGCCTGCTGCTTACCCGAGCCGCGCTTGGCGACTTCATAGGTTTTGGCGTCGGGCAGGTCGATGTCCTGGTGCTTGAAGCGGCGCTCCGGCACGGCTCCCCCAAGCTCGGCACGGCGTTCCATCATGTACTTGATCTCCGGCGCATCCGTGCCGGGGTGGTAATACGGCGGCTCGTACAGGTCCTTTTCAAGCTGCTCGTCGGTCACCGGAATCCGCAGGTGGTCACGGAAGGCCTTGAGGTCATCCAGGGTGAGCTTCTTCATCTGGTGGGTCGCGTTACGGCCCTCGAAGTGGGTGCCCAGGCCGTACCCCTTGACCGTCTTGGCCAAAATTACAGTGGGCTTGCCCTTGAATTCGGTCGCGGCCTTGTACGCGGCATAGACCTTGCGGTAATCGTGGCCGCCGCGCTTGAGGTTCCAGATCTGATCATCGCTCAGGTCCGCGACGAGGTCCTTGGTCTGCGGGTCCTTGCCGAAGAAGTGCTCGCGGACGAACGCGCCGGATTCGGCCTTGTAGGTCTGGTAGTCACCGTCAGGGGTTTCGTTCATGATTTTCACGAGCGAGCCACCGGAGTCTTTGGTGAGCAGGTCATCCCACTCCCGGCCCCAGACGACCTTGATGACATTCCAGCCCGCACCGCGGAAGAACGCCTCAAGTTCCTGCATGATCTTGCCGTTGCCGCGGACCGGTCCGTCGAGGCGCTGGAGGTTGCAGTTGATCACGAAGTTAAGGTTGTCGAGGTTCTCGTTTNGACTCGGGCTCGTCCATTTCGCCGTCGCCCAGGAACGCCCAGACCTGCTGGTCCGAGGTGTCCTTGATGCCGCGGTTGGCCAGGTACCGGTTGGACTGCGCCTGGTAGATGGCGTTCATCGGGCCGATGCCCATGGAGACGGTGGGGAATTCCCAGAACTCCGGCATGAGACGCGGGTGCGGGTACGAGGAAAGGGCGTGGCCTTCCTTGGACTTCTCCTGCCGGAAACCGTCGAGGTCCTCTTCGGACAGCCGGCCTTCCATGAAGGCGCGGGCGTACATGCCGGGGGAGGCATGGCCCTGGAAGAAGACCTGGTCCCCGCCGCCGGGGTGGTCCTTGCCGCGGAAGAAGTGGTTGAAGCCGACCTCGTAGAGGGTCGCGGCACCGGCGTATGTGGAGATGTGGCCACCGACGCCGATATCGGCACGCTGGGCCCGGTGCACCATGACGGCGGCATTCCAGCGCATGTATGCCCGGTACCGGCGCTCGTACTCTTCATTGCCGGGGAACGCTGCTTCCTGGTCCACCGGGATCGTGTTCACGTAGTCCGTGGTGGTGACCATCGGCACGCCCACGCTTTGTGCGCCGGCGCGCTGAAGCAGGCTGCGCATTATGTACTGGGCACGTTCAGTGCCCTGTTCCTGAATCAGGTCATCCAGGGACTCCAGCCATTCGGCGGTCTCTTCCGGATCACGATCAGGCAGCTGGTTTGTCAACCCGCTGAGGATATGGGCGGTATCTCCTGCAGCCACGGAGCCTCGTTTCATCTTTGAATGCCTTGGCCAATTATTTCGTACAATGAAAAAACTTTCTTGCTCTTCGAGATTACTTAGACGTTTGCGGGCAGTCAAGCAGGGGGGTGGCCAACGGCCGTCAGGGCCTTTAGAAGCCCAACGGGCGGATTGTGACTGCAGCCACCAGTTCTTCATCCTGACAACCGGGCCCGACGCCGTAGCCTCCTCCTCGGCGGCCGCCCGCCCCTAACCTAAAAGGAGCCCGACGGCCACCACCCCTGAGTCAAGCGGAACAGTTGCCGTCGTCAGCGGAGCGGGTTCCGGGGTCGGCAGGGCGGTGGTGAGGCTCATGCTGGCTGAGGCCTACAGGGTAGTCCTGTCCGGTCGCCGCGAGGCGGGGCTGCAGGAGACCGCTGCTGGCCACGCCCAGGCTGTCGGTGTACCGTGCGACGTTACAGCGCCCGACGACGTTGAGCGACTGTTCGCCGCCGCGTTCCAGCGTTGGGGCAGGGTGGACGTGCTGTTCAACAACGCCGGCGTCTTTGGGCCTTCGGCCTCGGTGGATGAGATCAGTTTGATGGACTGGGACGCCACTGTGGCGGTGAATTTGACGGGGTCGATGATGTGCGCGGCGGCGGCCGTCCGGACCATGAAGGCGCAGTCACCGCAGGGTGGCCGGATCATCAACAACGGCTCGATTCCGGCGCACCCCGGCCACGGACGGTCGCCTATACCGTCACAAAGCACGCCTTGACCGGGCTGGCCAAGAGCATCGAGTTGGATGGTCGCGGCTTCGGCATCACCTGCGGGCAGATCGACATCGGCAACACGGCCACGGAATTGATGGAGTCAATCGGAGTCGCATCCTGAGCGGTCCAGGCCGATGGCAGCCGGAAGGCGGAGCCGACGTTCCGGTCGAGGAAGCAGCGCGCTGTGCTGCTTATGGCCGGAATGCCGCCGTCCGCCAGCGTGGGGTCCGTGATCATCACGGCGGCCGGATGCCGTTCATCGGCCGGGGATAGGCCACGCTTTGCTGTAGGTCCGGCCCAACGTGACCTCGAGGCTCTTTACCGCCCGAGGATGCAGGGGACCCTGTCGGCGTTTGGGTATGGCAAACCTTCGGCGGTGCCGGAATCGTTCAGCTTCCGCGGTAGCTGGAAAACGAAAAGGGGCTCAATAGGAGCGGGACGTGGTAATGCGGTTCATTCCTGTCCACAGCGAAGGTCAGCACGACTTCCGGGAAAAAAGCTGGCGTATTCCGATGGGCGAAGTACTCCGCGGTGGTGAACTGTAGCCGGTATGTTCCGGAAGCCAGCACTTCCGGGCCCAGCTCCTTCACGCGTCCGTCGGAATCGGTCTGCGCGGCGGCAATCTCAGACCACGAGCCATTGCTCAAAGCATGCAGGCTTACAGGGACTCCCTCGGCCGGCTTCCCTGTGGCGGTATCGAGAAGGTGCGTCGTTACGTGGGAAGTTGTCACTTGCTCATCATTCCTTCAAGCCTATGGATTGCGATCTCGCGCAGCTGTTGCTGCACAACATATTCCTCTTCGGCCGCAGTGTGGGAAATCCGCACCTTAAGGGCCTGCAGAACTTCTTCATTGCTCCGACCCGCGGCACGGATCAGGAAGACCCGACCGAACATTTCTTCGTAGCTCCTGTTCGCCTCTGACAGGGCCGCGATCACTCTCTCCGAAGCCATACCAAGGCCTTCTTGCTCCCTCCGGGAGAACTCGGCCTCGGAATTATCGCCCAACGCACGTTCGCCTATCCGGGGGTGGTGAGCCAGCGCGGACTCCACTTCGCGCGCAGTAAATGGAGACGCTGCACTGCGGGCGAACTTCAATAGATCCACCGTGGATGAAAACGGTCGCCCGTCCGCGACCTGATCTATCCAACGCCGGATGTCGAGACACGGTTGAAGCGCTGCAACGATCTCCGGGCGCCCGGCGTTGTTGAACTCTTCTAGCAACATCAAGGGTCCTTTCGTTGGTGCGCATTGCCACCATGTTGCCAATTGATTCCGTAGAGTGGAAACTAACTTTCATCATTCAATATTGAATCCTATGCACTTTTCCGTGTCAACTTCTCCTGCCCCGCAGGGAGCGGATTCAGCAATCCTGGTATGCCCCTGCTGTTTAGCTGTAGCCCAGTCGCTCGTTGACCCCCGCCATGCTGGATGCGAACCCGGCCGCAGCCTGGAGTTAGCTGAAGAGAGTCTGGCGTTTTCCAGACATGGGTGATTCGGACTAGGGGCAGCAGTCGCTGTGATTAGGCTGGCGATTCGCACGCCCCTACCAGCAAGCTTAAGACCGCCGAATCCCGCGGGGGAACATAGTCCAGCAGGGCCAGCCCGCTTATCAGCAGTGCAGCTCCTGACAGACGCAGGCATAGATATGGCATGGTGAGCTACTCTCGTGGGCTGCAGCCAGGAAGGCAGCCCGTCTGGGCCGACGTGCCCGGCCGCAGGAAGCCGGGAACGGGAGCGGTGACTGGCCGGCTAATTAACCGACGGTCCCGATAGGCACCGCCGGCAGGATGTGGGCGGGCAGGAAACCTTTGACCCCTGGATGTCATTCGACTTCCGACAGCCGGCAACGCCTGACAGGCACGGGAGCGGCCAGCTTTAATTCCGTTATGTGAAATGAGAATATTAGCATGCGACAACACTGGACATTAGCAACATCGATCAATTTGCCTGCCCCGCCGATTCACGAAACGTGCGGCGGGGGCTGCCCCGACCGTTCGCGTCCGTCGCGGTGTCCAGAGAGGCCAAGACCGGAGCCCCGGAATGCCGTCCAGCCCTGCCTGCATGCCCCGTTTAGGCCTGGATAAATTCCTGGCGCTGGCGTCCGAGGCCAGCCACCTCTATCTCCACAACGTCCCCAGCTTTTAGATATGGGAAGCGTCCTGACAAGGCCACGCCCTCCGGCGTTCCGGTGCAGATCAGGTCGCCCGGCTCCAGAACGAGGTACTGGCTGAGGTTATGGATAATGGTGGCCACGTCGAAGATCAAGTCTTGGGTGGTGGAGTCTTGGCGCGGTTCGCCGTTTACCCAGGTGCGAAGCCGGAGGGCGGCTGTGTCCACATCCTCCGGGGTGACCAGGTAGGGACCGGTTGGGCAGAACCCTGCGCAGCTCTTGCCCTTGGACCACTGACCACCGGAACGCTCGAGCTGGAAGGTCCGCTCGGACAGGTCGTTGACAGTGACGAAGCCGGCGATGTGGCTAAGCGCGTCCGCAGGTGAATCCAGGTAGGACGCGCGGGTGCCGATAACAACGCCCAGTTCGACTTCCCAGTCCGTTGTGGTGGAACCGCGGGGGATCGCGACGGCGTCGTTGGGTCCCACGACGGTGTTGGCCGCCTTTTGGAACAGGATCGGTGCAATAGGTGGTTCGGAACCCGACTCAGCGGCGTGCGCGGCGTAGTTCAAGCCGATGCAAAACACGGAAGAAGGCCGGGTTATGGGCGCCCCGATTCGAAGGTTCTCGGCATCCATTTCGGGCAGTTCCCCGGCAGCCAGGGCCGCTGCTGCACGGGCGGGACCGCCCGAGGACCAGAAGTCGGGGTCCAGATCCGGGGTCAGTCCTGCCAGGGAGAAGTACGTAGTGCCGTCCAGAATGGTAGGGGTTTCGGCTCCGACGGCGCCGAGGCGGGCAAATTTCATGCGATTTTTTTCCTTCTCGAGTTTCGTCGTCAGGCTTCAAGGCCGGAACGTACGCTCGTCTCCGGGGCGGGTGGCAGGCATGGCGGTCTCTGCGCGAATCTGTCGTTTGTGGCCGGGAGCATTGGATACTCGCCGTTGACGGCAGGCCCCTTGAACCAATCATGGCCGCGCCCTCGTTGATCCGACTCAGCACCTCACCTAGGTCCTGGCAGCATAAACGAAGCGGTGAACAGCGAACTTCAACCGGTCGAGGTGGTGGTCGTAGTCGAACTCTCCAACCTCTGTCCTGTCCGTACCGCTGTAAGGGTCCGGGCGCATCAGTTGGCGAGCAGCCTGCCCCACTTTCGTTCTAGCAAGGGAGATCCGGCGAGCTTAAGGCAGTGCCACAGGGTAACGGCCACCGAGTCAAGCACCGGCACGCCTGTCTGTTCCTCCACTTCGTCGGCGATGTTGGCACCGTACAGGTTGGTGCACAAGTAGACGAGGGCGTCCGGGGCCGCTGACGCCAGTTCCAGGGAGCCGGGGCGCATTTCTTCATCGGTTACCCTGCCGAAGGCTTCGTTATCACTCAGGCCCAGGTAGCGGTGGTCCACCGTCCTTATGCCCTCACGTTCGTAAGAGGCGATGACAGCGCGGTTGACGTCCTCCGTGTAGGGCGTGAAGAGTCCGATCCGCTCGGTCCCGAACGCCCGGAACGCCTCAAGGTAGGCCAACGTGGATGTGGTGGCCGGAATGCCAGTGGCGCTGGTGATTTCGTGGACGAGTTCGCGGTCGTGCTGGGCGCCGAGCCACGACCCGGAGGTGCCGTTCCAGGCGATGACGTCCATGTCCGCCGTCGCAAGGAGTCTGGCCGCCTCGCGCATGACGGTCGGATCGAACTGTTTGTCCGAGGAATCATCCAGCGCGATCCGGGTCACGGGGATACGGGTGAAGTGGATGGTGACGTCGTCCCGGTCGCCCAGGATGCGGTAGCTCTGCGGCTCCAGACAGGTATTGGAGGACGGCACAATCATGCCGATACGGGTTTTGCGTGCTGCGGAAGGCATGTCTGCTCCTAAAGCGTTGCGGTGGCGGAGGTGAGGGTGCCTTGGGCCGTGATGTGTTCGCGGAAGCCGTTGCGGGCCACGAAGCGGCCTACGGGCCCGGGGTCGTGGAAGCCTTCGCCGTCCAGCACTACCTGCCCGGCGGACACCACGACGGCGGGCCAGCCGGTGAGCTTAACCCCGTCGAATGGGGAGAAGTCCGTGCCCATATGGAGGTTCCTGCCGTCGACAATGCGTGTTTCGAGGGGGTCGAAGATGACAAGGTCGGCGTCGAAGCCTTCAGCGATAGTTCCCTTGCCGGGGACCGCGTTGATGCGGGCAGGGCCGGCAGCGAAGACCTCCACGAAGTCCTCCACATTGTTGCGGCCGGGCTCTGTCATGAGAGCGGTAAAGGTGACGGGCATCCGTGTTTCCACCCCGGGCAGGCCGTGCGGCATGGCGCGGATGTCGTCGGTGCGTTCGCGCTTCTGGGAGAGGTCGTAGCAGGAGTGGTCTGAGGAGACTGTGTGGATGGCTCCGTTGAAAAGGCGGTCCTTGAGCGCGGCAACTGTTTCGGCGCTGCGCATAGGCGGGCAGCAGGCGTACCACTCCGGAAACGCCGAGCCGTAGACGGAATCATCGAGGGTCAGGTAATGCGGGCAGGTTTCCGAGTAGGCCTCCTGGCCGCGGGCGCGGGCCTCGGTGACCAGGTCGACGGCACCAGGCGTCGACTGGTGCACGAAGTAGACAGGGGCGCCGGTGTATTCGGCCATGGCCAGGGTTTCTTTGACGGAGATTTCCTCGGCCAGTTCGGGTCGGGTCCGGTGCAGGTGCTCGATGCTGATCCGACCGTCGTCGGCGTGCTGTTCGGTGCAGTCGCTAATAATGGGGTCATGCTCGGCGTGAATGTAGGTGAGGCCATCCAAATGCACCATTTCGCGCATAACTTTTAGGATGGTGTCCCCGTCTGCCATGGTGGTGCCGCGGTTTGTGGTGTACATCTTGACTGACCTCACGCCTTCGGCGGCGAGCTGTTCCAGCTGCCACGGCACTGATTCGTCCCAGCTGACCACCGCGCCGTGCAATGCGACATCGCAGCGGGACTCCTGTGCCAGTTCCTTTTTGTGCAGCACGGCCGCCAGGGGGGTCTCCTGGGCGTCGCGGGGGATGCCGAAGTCGATGATCGTCGTGGTACCGCCCCATAGTGCTGCTGTGGAGGTGGTCTTGTAGTCGTCCAAGGTGCGGAATCGCCCGGTCACCTGGGCGACGTGGCAGTGGCCGTCCACGCCGCCGGGGATCACAAGTTGACCTGCAGCGTCGATCGTTCGAGCGGCAGGAGGGATTGGCTCCGAGGCTTCGACCAGACGGGTGATTATGCCGTCCTGAATGACTATGTGGGCGTTCCACCGGCCGAAGCTGTTCACCACGGTGCCGTTGGCGACGACGAGTTCTGGAGTGCGGGACATGATTGTCCTCCTTATCGGAGAGTCTTAGTGGACTGGCTCGGCGAACCCTCTAGTTGGCCGGGGCTGCGGAGGCGGCGGAATTCGCCGTTGTCTGGGCTGTGGTGAGGGCCGCGTCGAGGTTTTCTGAGAGCCCCCTGCGGGTCTTGACGGGCGGCGGGGCGAAAGCTCCGGCGCGGTGCGGTCCGGACTGGAGCCCCACCACGGCTTCCGCCATGCGTATGCCTGCGGAAATGCCATCAACTACCGGAACGGGAATCTGTCCTCGGAGTTCGCGGGCAAGCCCGGCAAGGGGCGCGCCGGCAAGGATGATGACGTCGGCGCCGTCCTCCGCGATGGACTGACGGCTGAGTGTCAGCAGGGTTTCTTTGAAGTCCTGCTGCACGGAGCCGATGCTGTTGAGGGATTCGTTGATGGAGCGAATGGAAGCCAGCCGGCCGGTGAGGCCGAATCGCTCCACGCAGTCGCGGTACCAAGGTTTGATCCGCTCCGAGATGGCGATGATGGAAAAGCGGTGCCCCTGGAGGGCCGCGGCGCAGAGCGCCGCCTCGGTGATGCCGATGACAGGGACATCGCTAAGTTCCTTCAGTGCAGGCAGGCCCGGGTCGCCGAAGGCGGCGACGACGATGCCGTCGACAGAATATTCGCCACCTTTGGAGTATTCCGCGATGATCTCGGCCACGGCGCCGGCCGCAATGAGGGACTCGAATCGGGTTTCGATATACTCCACGCCGTGGCTGGCGGTGCGGACCACCAGCTGCGTTCCCGGGGCGGCGGAGCGCAGGGCCTCGGACTGGATGAGGGACGTGACGTCGTCGCTGATGTTGGGGTTGATGACGAGCAGTTTCATTTTTTCTTCCGATGCAGCGTTGGTTCGGTTTTCTGGAAGTCCTCGGGGAACTGCGCACGGTACTTCCCGATGTGCGACGCCGATTGGGTAGCCGCCCGGTCAGGGTCGCCACTGGCGATCGCATCGTAGAGCTCCCGGTGTTCCTGGATCAGTTCCGGCAGATCGCTGACGTGGCGGAAAAGCCAGTGCATCCGTCCTTGGAGGGGTTCCAGTGCGGATTTGAGGAAGTTGTTGTCGGCGATGCTGGTGATGGCGTCATGGAATTCGCTGTTGGCACGGTGCGCCTCCATCACCGCACCCTTGGCGAGGCACCGCTGCGCCTCGTCGAGCAGGCCCGTAAGGTGGCCTAGGTCCTCGCCGGTGGCGCGGACAGCTGCCAGTCGGCATGCGAGCACCTCGAGGGACTCCCGGAGGTCAAACAGGTCCTCGACGTCCTTGGGGCTGAGGCTGCTGACTTCCGCACCACGTGCACCGCGGTCGCTGACGAGGCCTTCCATGCGCAGCATGCGCAGCGCTTCCCGGACGGGCAGTCGTGACACATTGAATTCTGCGGCTAGATCGCGTTCCACCAGCCGCGTGCCGGGAGCGTAGTGCCCTTCAAAAATCCGGGTGCGGAGGGTATCCCGGACTGCCTCGCGGAGGGGGCGTTCCTTGTCCTGGGTCTCTTCTGCGGTAAGCATGGTGCTCCATTCGGATTCTCGCGGGACGTTGCACTCCCGGCGGCGGGAAAGGTGCTGCGGTGCCTAGCTTAGGCTGGCTAGCCTAGACAGGAAGCCGCTTGTTGTAGTTCAGGGTTATTACGGAAACACCCATGATGATGGCGGATCCGACGAAGTACAGCAGCGCCCAGGTGTATGAGCCGGTTGCACCGACGATCAGGCCCACGGCGATGGGGGTGACAAAACCGGAGATGTTTCCGCTGAAGTTCATCGCCCCGCCCAGCACTCCTGCGTTGGTCCGGCCGCCCAGGATGGACGGGATGCTCCAGAAGAGCCCAACCCAGCGGAGGAAGAACATGACCAGGGAGAGCAGGACAACGGCGGTGGTGGGGTCGGGCACCACGGTGACCCCAATCAGGCCGCCGATCACCACCGCACTGGAGATGCCCAGCAGAGTCCGCATGACACGGTTCGCGGATGCACCGGCTGCCCGCCACTTGTCAGCAAGAGTGCCACCTAGAATTTCCCCGACGAAGCCGGCTCCGAAGATTACGAAGGTGGACCAGCCAATGGTCTTCAGGTCAAAACCCTTGTCCTGGGCCAGGTACAGCGGGCCCCAGGTCAGCAACCCGTAGAACACTCCGTTGAAGCCCAGCCAGCCGAAGCACATGGCCCAGAATGAACGGAACTTCAGGTAGGGGAGCAGGGCACGCTTTCCCTTGCTGCCATCGCGCTCGGCTTCGGCGTCCTCGGCAGCGTGGGAAGCCTCGATGTATGCGGCTTCGGCCTCATTGACGCCAGGGTGCTGGCGCGGGTTGTCGCGGACATACCACCAGACGGCCAGGCCCATGAGTACTGTGGCGGCACCGGCGATGACGAACGCCATTCGCCAGCTGCCTGTGGAAGCGATCAGCCCCGCGATCAGGATGCCGCCGAGGCCGGCGCCCAGAGGTGCACCGGCGTCGAGGATGGTTGCGCCGCGCCCGCGCTCGGACTTATGCATCCAGATGGCGTTGAGCTTGCCGCCTGCCGGCATGACGCCGGCCTCGGTGACGCCGATGCCCATGCGGGCGATGAACATACTCAAGAAGCCGCCGGCCATGCCGGAGGCGGCCGTTGCGGCGCCCCAGCCGACGCAGGAGGCCGTCATTACCTTGCGCGGACCGAATCTGTCAATCAGCCAGCCCACCGGGATCTGCATGAGGGCGTAGGTCCAGAAGAAGGCGGACAGCAGCAGTCCCACGAGCTCGGGGGCGAGGTTGAATTCTTTCTGGATGATGGGCAGCGCCACCGAGATGGAGCCGCGGTCGATGTAGTTTACGGCCACGAGGACAAGCAGGAGCAGGAACATTTTCCAACGGACGTTGGTGCGTCGTTGCACGCCGTCCTTGCTGGTTTTGTCGACAGGCCTGGGCTCAGTTCCAGGCGTTGTGGCTTCGGTATTTTGAACAGACACAGCTTCTCCTTATACAGGGAAGATCGCGGGCAGGGGAAAGGCTCTCGTGCGGGGGCCGGGCCACATGAGGCGGCGGCCGTACCTAGGTCCCGGGAGACCTGGGAAGCGGCGCTAAGGGGCCGCGAAAAGATCCCAGGACGGGCATTCTTTGGGATCCCGTTTTGGGATCCCAAAACTCACAATATGAGTGACCTGCGCCACTGTCAAGGGTTTCTTCCCCGTCGCGGAGGGAAAGGGGTTATCCACGGATTGTGACTGCGCACGCCTCCTAGGCAGCACCGGGGAGATCCCGCCGGCAATCAGCCGCACCGACGGCGCCAAGGCGGCCGAACTCAGTGCAGTCCACATCGAGGAATACCACCAAGAGGCCGGTCTCACAGGCTGCCCAGACTCGGACATGCCCTTGCTTTCAAAGCATTGGTGCCGAAACTAGACGGTGACCTTGAGCGGTCCACGGCTGGGGTCAATTCGGGTTATCCACGCCTGGAAATCGGGAGCCTTTGGGGTAGCTCCCTCGGCAGCAGTAGCGGTGGATAACTCTATGTGAATTGTCCCCGGTTGTGGGCGGCGGCAGCCTACTTCTTCACGGTGGAGCCCTGAGACAAAAGGCCCGACTGCTTTTCTCAGCCGGGTTAGGAGCCTTTGCACACGTGGCTGCTGCCTTAAACCGGGGTGTGCACAATGTGCACACCCCGGCCTTCGGGTAACTTTGGACCTCGGTGCGGGCGATGACACGACCTTGGTCTCACGGCAAATTCTGGTGGAAGGAAACGTCGGGGCGTTCACTTCCCAGGATTGGCACGTCTATCTCAACGACGAGGCAGACTATATCCCCCTGCCTGTGAACGTCCGGGGCGAAGTGCTGATCCGCGAAGCAGGTTTACACCTCGAGGAGACAATCCGGGGCACCGCGGTGTTCCTCGGACACCGCAGCAACGGAGATGAGGCAGACGCACCCGCGCACCTGCTTCAGATGGCCGAACGCCTCTTCGACACCGCACTGGCTGCCTAGGCAGGAGAAGATTCCCCAAGGTCAGCAGGAAACGCAGCGATGTCCCAGGCTTCGTAGCCCTGGGCTTTGTCGATCATTTTGCGCGGGTTGTTGGCTTCCTGGGCGAGCCAGAGGACGTTGGAGTCTTTTGTGGCGTGGTCAACGCGGCCTGTGCGGACGGTGTTTCCCTGGCGCCGGATTTCCACTGTTGCACCGATCAGGTGGACCCAGTCGTCATGACGGATGATCAAGTTCGTTCCTTTCAGAGTGTTGGTGTTACCAGCCGCGCTGGGCCAGGCGGTGCGGCTCCGGGATCTCGTCCACGTTGATGCCGACCATGGCCTCGCCCAGGCCGCGGGAGGCCTTGGCGATCTCGTCGGGATCGTCGAAGAACGTGGTGGCCTTCACGACGGCGGCGGCACGCTGGGCCGGGTTGCCGGACTTGAAGATGCCGGAGCCAACGAAGACACCGTCCGCGCCGAGCAGCATCATCATGGCCGCGTCGGCCGGTGTGGCGATACCACCGGCGGTGAACAGCACCACCGGGAGCTTGCCGGTGGCGGCAACTTCCTTGACCAGTTCGTACGGGGCCTGCAGCTCCTTGGCGGCGAC
>NZ_JBVAYU010000021.1:0-33695 GCF_055412745.1 Pseudarthrobacter woesei | reverse complement strand
GGATGACCTGGGCCTCGACGAAGTGGCCGATCCGGACCTTCGCCATGACCGGGATGGACACGGCCGCGATGATCGCCTCGATCATGTCCGGATCGGACATACGGGACACGCCGCCCTGGGCGCGGATATCGGCGGGTACGCGTTCCAGCGCCATGACGGCCACGGCTCCGGCATCCTCGGCGATGAGGGCCTGCTCGACGTTGACGACGTCCATGATGACGCCGCCCTTGAGCATCTCCGCCATGCCGCGCTTGACGCGGTTGCTGCCCGTGACGCTCTTCGCGGACGCGCCGGCTTCGCTGCTTACATCAGGTGTAGACACAAAAACCCCTATGGGTAGATAGATGACCTCGCCGGGGCGCGGACGGCACACAAATGCCGCTACGCACACACCGGATTACCGGATCCATTGGCCGGTAGAGCTAATACTAGTCCCCCGCCGCGGCCCAGCTGAATTCCGGTTACACCGCTCGGGACACGCCGAACTTGAACGCTCAGGCGGCCCGTTCGGTGGCGGTGCCTTCGGTCTCCTCGAGCGACTGGCGGTGCACCGCAACGATCCGCTGCACCACGGTCACGAAGCTCGCCGCGGCCAGGAGGCACAGGGTCACAAAGAGCACCACGGCCGGCAGTCCGAGGCCGGTGAATCCGGTGACCACCAGCACGGATACGAGCCTTTCGGCGCGTTCGGCGATGCCGACGTTGGCCTGGAATCCCAGCGCCTCTGCCTTGGCCCGCGCGTAGGACACCACCATGCCCAGGACGAGGCAGACGACGGCGGCAATCGCAATGGCGGTATTCTCGCCTCCGGTGAAGAACCAGACCGCGACGCCGGCGAACAGCGCGCCGTCGGCCACCCTGTCAAGGGTGGAGTCCAGGAAGTTGCCCCAGCGCCCGCCGCTCTGCTGCATCCTCGCCATGATGCCGTCAATGACATCGGAGAAGATGAAGGCAGTGATGAACAACGTGCCCCACCAGAGCTGGCCCAGCGGGTAGAAGACGAGGGCGCCCACCACCACGCCGAGCGTGCCCACAATGGTCACGGCGTCCGGGGAGACTCCGATCCGCAGCAGCCAGCGGGCCAGCGGGGAGAACAGCGCGGTGAAAAAGCCGCGTGCGTGCCTATTCAGCATCCGGCTCCCTGGCGGTTTCTTCCGGTGACAGCATGCCCTCCGGCCAGGCCTCCGAAACCTGCTGATGGACCTCGCCCAGGGTCTGCGTGATGGCCTTGGTCTGGGCGATGATGGGGAAGAAATTACCGTCCCCGCCCCAACGCGGCACCACATGCTGGTGCAGGTGTCCGGCAATGCCGGCCCCGCCGGTCACGCCCTGGTTCATGCCCAGATTGAAACCGCCGGGATTCGCGACCTTCCGCAGCACGCGCATGGCGGTCTGGGTCAACTCGGCGAATTCCGCCGTTTCCTCCACGGTCAGGTCCGTGTAGTCCGGGATGTGCCGGTACGGGCAGACCAGCAGGTGGCCGGGGTTGTACGGGAACAGGTTCAGCACGACGTAGCTGGTCCGCCCCCGGTACACGATGAGCGAATCCGCGTCCTCACGTTCGGGCGCGACGCAGAACGGGCAGTCGTCCACGTTCTTGAACTGGTGTTGCCCGCCCTTGATGTACGCCATCCGGTGCGGGGTCCACAGGCGCTGGAAGGCGTCCGGCACCCCGGCCAGGCCAAAGTCGTCCGTCACGCCGTCGTCTCCCGGATACTCCGGACCGGTCCCCGTTCTCTCCCGCACGCCCGGCCCCTAGCTGGTCCGGTTGCGGACGGCGTCCACGATCCGCTGGACGGCCTCGGCCACGGGCACGCCGTTGTCCTGGCTGCCGTCACGGAAGCGGAAGGACACGGCGCCGGCGTCGGCGTCGTCTCCCCCGGCGATCAGCACGAACGGGATCTTGTCCTTGCTGGCCGTGCGGATCTTCTTCGGGAAGCGGTCCGAGGAAATGTCCACCTCGGCGCGGATGCCGGCAGCCTTGAGCTGGTCGACGACGTCGAACATGTAGTCGTTGAACGTCTCGGCCACCGGGATGCCGACCACCTGGACGGGGGCCAGCCAGGCCGGAAAGGCGCCGGCGTAGTGCTCGGTCAGGACACCCATGAAGCGTTCGATCGAGCCGAACAGGGCACGGTGGATCATCACGGGCCGCTGGCGGGTGCCGTCGGCCGCCTGGTATTCCAGTTCGAAGCGTTCCGGCAGGTTGAAGTCCAGCTGGATGGTGGACATCTGCCAGGTCCGGCCGATCGCGTCGCGGGCCTGCACGGAGATCTTCGGGCCGTAGAACGCGGCTCCGCCCGGATCCGGGACCAGGTCCAGGCCGGACTCCTCGGCGACCTCGGCGAGGGTCCGGGTGGCTTCCGCCCAGATCTCGTCCGAGCCCACGGACTTTTCCGGGTCCTTGGTGGAGAGTTCCAGGTAGAAGTCGTTCAGGCCGTAATCCTTGAGCAGCGCGAGGACAAAGTTGAGCGTTTTGGTGAGCTCATCCTTCATCTGCTCGCGGGTGCAGTAGATATGGGCGTCGTCCTGGGTCATGCCCCGGACGCGGGTGAGGCCGTGCACAACGCCGGATTTCTCGTAGCGGTAGACGGATCCGAATTCGAACAGCCGCAGGGGCAGTTCGCGGTAGGACCGGCCGCGGGAACGGAAGATCAGGTTGTGCATGGGGCAGTTCATGGGCTTCAGGTAGTAGTCCTGGCCCGGCTTGCGGACGGTGCCGTCCTCGTTGAGTTCCGCGTCGATGTGCATCGGGGGGAACATGCCGTCCCGGTACCAGTCCAGGTGGCCGGAGACCTCGTAGAGGTGGCCCTTGGTGATGTGCGGGGTGTAGACGAAGTCGTAGCCGGCGTCGACGTGGCGCTGGCGGGAGTAGTCCTCCATGGCCTTGCGGATGATGCCGCCCTTGGGGTGGAAAACCGGCAGGCCGGAACCCAGCTCATCCGGGAAGGAGAACAGGTCCAGTTCGACGCCGAGCTTGCGGTGGTCGCGGCGCTCGGCCTCGGCGATCCGCTCCTGGTAGGCCTTGAGGGCTTCCTTGGTGGGCCAGGCGGTGCCGTAGATGCGCTGCAGCTGCTTGTTCTTCTCACTGCCGCGCCAGTACGCCGCGGAGGACCGGGTCAGCGCGAAGGCGTTGGAGATCAGCTTGGTGTTGGGCAGGTGCGGGCCGCGGCAGAGGTCGCACCAGACGGCGGTGCCTTCCTTGCGGTCGACGTTGTCGTAGATGCTCAGCTCGCCGCCGCCCACCTCGACGGAGGAGCCGTCGGCGTCGGAGCCGGCACCCTTGAGGCCGATGAGTTCGAGCTTGTAGGGCTCGTCCTTCATCGCCTCGCGGGCGTCGTCCTCGCTGACCACGCGGCGGACGAACTTCTGGTTCTGATTGATGATCTTCTGCATCATCTTTTCCAGGGTCTTCAGGTCTTCCGGCGTGAACGGCTCGTCGACGTCGAAGTCGAAGTAGAAGCCGTCGGTGATGTACGGGCCGATGCCGAGCTTGGCGTCGGGACGCAGCTGCTGCACGGCCTGGGCCATAACGTGGGCCGTGGAGTGGCGCAGGACGTTGAGCCCGTCCGGGGAATCGATGGTGACGGCCTCGATCGTGGCGTCCTCGGGCAGCGGCTGGTCCAGGTCCGACAGAGCGCCGTTGACGCGGGCCACAACGACGTCGCGGCGCTCAAAAAAGAGTTCCGCGCCGGTGGTCCCGGTAGCCACCTTGGTCTCTTCGCCATCGACGAGAAGGGTGATCTGCTGGGCATCTGACACGGGTGTCTCCTATTCAAGGTTAAGGCTTCGTAGCTTGTGGCGTACGGGGACCACAGCCAGCCCCGTCCATGCTATCGGTTTCTGAAGAGGCCAACCAACGCGCCACTCAGCCTCCCAGCCCGGTGATGGCGAGGTTCCGGCTGATCCCGTCCAGCGGCCCGGGCAGCTCCGGCTCCCGGTAGGTGGGGGCTCCCGGCGCCGGTTCGGGGAAGGGCAGGGTCCCGGTGCGGCCGAGGTCCCAGGCCATGCTCGCGCTGATGCTGATTCCGCGGGGACCCGTCCGGCGGGTGGTTCCGCGGATCAGCAGCAGCCGGGTGCCGAACAGCAGCGGCCCGGCCAGTTCCTGGGCCTCGTGGAAGAAGACCGAGTCCACGCAGCCCGTACCGTCGTCGATGCTGATGAACACCACCCGCCGCCCGCCGCGCATGGGCGGGGTCTGGGTGGCCACCCGGACACCGGCCACCAGGACCTCCGTGCCGTTGCGCAGTCCCAGCAGCTTGTCCGCTGTCGTGACGCCCAGCCGGTCCAGCAGCGGCCGGTGGCTGGACATCAGGTGCTCGCTGACGTCCAGGGCCATCAGATCCAGTTCGGCCCGGACGGTCTCCACCAAAGTCGGAGCGGGGAGCACGGCCTTGAGGTTCTTCAGTTCAATATCCCCCAGCGGCAAGGACAGCTGACCCTCGATGACCTCCACACCCTTCCGGTGCGGGCGGCTCTGCAGTGTCTGGAGGTGCTGGACCAGGTCCGCCCGGTTGGCGGTTCCGCCGGCGGCCCGGTGCAGGGAGTCGAAGGCGCCCAACTGGGCCAGCCGCTTGATGCTCGGCTTGCTCAGCCGGGAGCGGGCGCGCAGGTCGGCGAGCGAGTCATAGGGCTGGCCCGCCACAATCCGTTTCAGCTCAGAGCCGGAGAGTCCGAAGATGCCGTTCAGGCTCAGCCGGATGCCCAGCTTCCCTCGCTCCGGGCCGCTGGCGACCGGCTCCACCCGGTACTCGGCCTGGCTCAGGTTGATGTCCAGGGGCAGGATGGGGATCCCCAGCCGCCGCGCCTCGGCCACGAGGAGCCGCTTGGGGTACATTCCCGGATCGTGTTCCCACAGCCCGGCGAGGAACGCCTCCGGGTGGTGGGTCTTGAGCCAGGCGGACTGGTAGGTGGGCACGGCAAAGGCAGCCCCGTGGGCCTTGCAGAAGCCGAAGCTGCCGAAGGCCTTGAGCGTGCCCCAGACTTTGTCCACCACCCCGGGGCTGTACTTCCGGGCCCGGGCCTCCTTCCGGAAGAACTCCTCCACCCTTCCTTCCAGCACGTCGTTGCCGAGGGCACGGCGGAATTCATCGGCGCGGGCCAGGCCGCAGCCTGTCATGACGTCGAAGGTCTTCAGGATCTGCTCATGGAACACTGTGACGCCGTGCGTCTCCTTGAGGACCGGCTTAAGGTCCGGGTGCGGGTACACCTCGGGGGCGAAGCCGTGCCGGTGCTCCAGGAACGGCCGGACCATGTCCGATTTCATCGGCCCCGGGCGGAAGAGCGAGATGTCAATAATGAGGTCATTGAACTCCCGGGGCGCCAGTTTTCCGATCAGTTCGCGCTGGCCCGGTGATTCGATCTGGAAACAGCCCAGGGTGTGGGTGCTGCGGATCAGTTCGTAGGTGGGTTCGTCGTCGAGCGGTACGGCGTTGAGATCGATGTGCCCGCCAGCGGAAATGTAGTCCGGTCCGGTACCGTCCGGACCGGCGGGATGCGCCCCTGCCGCGACCACCTCGGCTTTGGAGGGATGGAGCCGGATGACTTCCCGGACGGCGAAGGCCATGGCGCTTTGCATCCGGACCCCGAGGACATCGAGTTTGAGCATGCCCATGGGATCCATGTCGTGCTTGTCGAACTGGCTCATCGGCAGGCCCAGGCCGCTGGGCTGCACCGGCGTGCGGTCCAGGAGGGTGGCGTCCCCCAGGATGACCCCGCAGGGGTGCATCGAGATGTGGCGCGGCAGCCGGTCCAGCCGTTCGGTGAGGTCCACCAGCAGGTCCAGCTGCTGGTTTTCGCTGAAGTCACGCTGCCCCACCCGGCCGGCGAATTCCTTCAGCTCGGGTTTCTCCTCGAGGGCTTCGCGGAAGTTCCGGGCCGAGAACCGCCACAGCTGCTTGGCGATGTCCCCGATTTCGCCTTCCTCCATGCCCAGGGCCAGGCCGGCGTCGCGCACGGCACCGCGAGCGCGGTAGCCGTTCTGCATGCTCATCAGCGTGACGCGTTCAGAGCCGAAGCGTTCAAAGATCTTCCGGTAGACGTTGTGCCGTTCGGCGCTCTCGACGTCGATGTCGATATCCGGCAGGGTGGCGCGGTCCCGGGAGAGGAAACGTTCGAAGATCAGGTCGTGCTGCAGCGGATTCACCTGGCTGACATCAATCAGGTAGTTGACCAGGCTGGAGGCGCCCGAGCCGCGGGCCGCGGCGCGGACACCCATGTCCTGGATCATCCGCGAGACCTCGGCGACGGTCAGGAAGTACGCGGCGAAGCCCAGGCTGCCGATGATCCGCAACTCGTGCCCCAGCCGGGCGCGCATCTCTTCGGCCGCCTTCCCGGCGATTCCGGGGAACCGGCGGTGGATGCCGGCCTCGCAGCGCTGGGTGAGCTCCACGAGGGCGTCCCCGGCGATTCCGATCACCGAGGCCTCCGGGACCACGGGCTGTTTCCAGCCCATGTCCGTGACCGGGTCAATCCGGCAGCGGTCCGCGAGCGCCTCGGTCTGGGCCATCAGCCGTTTGAGGTCCGCGGCGCCATATCCGGCAGCGTGCATGATCTCCTTGCCCAGCTGCAGCATGTGCGCCGCGGACTTGAGCCAGCCCTGCCCGTTGGGCTGGAGCAGCGGGGCGGCGGAGAGCTCGGGCAGGGACTTCAGCGTCCGTGCGGAGTCCAGCACATCGGCGGTGGCCGCTCCGTCCTCTGCGACATACCGCACGGCGTTGCTCAGCACGGCGGGAACCCCGTGTTCGGCGGCCAGTTTGAGCATGCGGACCGCGTGGGCGGTGCTGAGCGGTTCCCCGGGCGGGCTGAGCTGCGAAACCACCTCGGCGGCGAGGGTCCCCGGCGGCATCGCGTCCAGCCAGCGCTTGAACAGGGTGCGGGGGCGCAGGTAGCGGCGCCCGCCCATGGCGCGTCCGACGTCGGAGTCCGGACCGATCAGCACGGTCAGTACCGGCTGAAGGGTCTCCGGGTGCAGGGTGCGGGAGGCCAGCTCGGCCCGGGTGACGGCCACGGGTACCGCTCCCCCGGCCTTGCCGGTGGTGCGGGCATGGGCATCGGAGATCAGCCGGCAGAGTGCCCGGTACCCGGCGCCGTTGTTGTGTCCGTGGGCCAGGACGACGACGCGTCCCCCCACCTGGGTGCGAAGGTCGCCGTCGTCGTCGAAGACCGCAAGGTCCACCCCGACGATTGGGTCCAGTCCCGCGGCCATGCAGGCCAACAGGTGCTTGACGGTTCCGTAGAGGCCGTCGCGGTCCGTGCAGGCGAGCGCCGTGGCGCCGTCGGCCGCGGCGGCGCCGGCGAGCTCATCCGGCCACGAGACCCCGTAGTGGGCGCTGAAGGCGGTGGAGACGTGGAGATGGGTGAAGCTCATGCTGATTCGGGCTTCCGGACCGGAAGCAGGGCGTCATGGATCCGCAGCAGCCGCCAGCGGCCGCTGCCGATGTGCCGGGTCAGGTCAAGGGTGAGGCTTTCGGTGTCGGGGGAACCGGCCTTGCGTGAACCGGCCTTGTGTGAACCGGCCTGGCGTGAATCGGCCAGGCGTACCTGGACCCGCCAGATCTCGTGATCCACCAGTCCGGGGCCGCTTCCCAGCGGGGCCCTCTGTTCCTCCGCCCACCACTGGCGCCGCTCATACCAGCGGACCGGATCAGCACAGACCGCGTAGTGGCGACCTGCCCAGTCAAGCTTGAGGGGCATTCCGGAGGGTGTGCAGACGACGTCGACCGACTCGCTGAACATGCCCATAGTGCCTCCCGGACCACACCATCTGTAAAAACCAAGCAGGTAAACCAAGCAGGGTTATTCGAACATATCTTCGAACAACTCCAGTCTACGACGGTGCCGGGACAAAACCTAGATCAGGGGTGGACGGACGCAGGCGCAGGTAGCAGGATTGAGCCATGAGCTCCCATAACGCACTTCTCAAGCACGTCAGCATCGCTGCCAAGGACACGTCCCTGGTGGCGAATTTCGATATAGACGGAAATATCCCCGGTCAGGGCGCCTATGTAGTGGGGCTGGTGTCCGCCACTCCGGACCATTCCCACCAGCGCCGGATGGGGATCGAGTTCATGAACGGCGAGGCCATCTCCTTCTACTGCTTCAGCCACGACGGAACAGAGGAGAACTTTGACCTCAAGGGGGTGGAGCACTCCGGCAACACCATCACCGGCAACTTTCCCCTGAGTACGGTGCTTGGCCTCCCCAAGGGACACCTCATGACAGCCTTCAGCGATTGCGATGGCCGGGACTACCAGGCCAACGTGCCGGTGGAGGAGGCTCTCTAGCCCCGGCGGGATCTGAACGATCCCTAAGAGCTGGCTTTGTAGACTTCCAGCTCGAGTGTGATGAACGCGTCGATCATTGCCCGATAGGTTTTCTCGACGAGGTCGACGTCGATGTCCTTCTGCTCCGCCGTCGCGCGGACGTGTTCGATAACCCGCTCCACGCGCCCGGGGGCCCGCACCTCGGCACTATCGGCCTTGAGGGTTCCGGCGATCCGGATCAGGCGCTCGCGGCGGCCGATCAGCGACACAATCTGCTCGTCCACCTCGTCAACGGCGACCCGCACGGCGGCGAGCTGTTCCCGGTCGGCCTTGGCGGACTTGTCTTCTGCGTGATTTGTGGACATGTGCACGACAGTATCGAACCATGCGGCCACGAGTCGACTTAATGCCGCTGGCCGTCCGCAGCATTGACGCCTCCCGCAGTGTCCCTGAAGACGGCCCGGGCATGCCATGGGCCTGGGACTTCTCGGACCGAACCCCTCCTCAAGCCTCCGGATGGCGGCCCCCAGCTGCCCTTAGGCGCGCTCGAGCCGGTTGATGGCGGGGGCGAGACCGGCTGAATCAAGATCCATGGACGGCTCCAAAATAAGGGGTTCCCGACTCAAGAAGATACCCCCGCGGGTATTTTTGACTACCCCCGGGGGTATCTGCAATACTCGGTGGGGTATTCAGCTTGTGTTTGACCGTCTCGAAAGGACACCCATGACGCACCCTTCCACTTCCTCTGCCCAGGCTTCTCCCGCCGCCCCGGAAGTCACCTCCCTGGCCCCGGAAACGCTGCGCAGCTGGTTCCAGGAACACCAGGACCTCATCGTGATCGATGTCCGCTCGGCCGCAGAGTTTGAAAACATGCACATCCGCGGCTCGTACAACGTCCCGCTGCCGTTGCTGTCCGAGCACACTGAGGAACTTGCCGCCCGCCTGGGCAGCCACGTCGTGCTCGTCTGCCAGTCGGGAGCGCGGGCCGAGCAGGCACGGCAGCGCCTGGGTGGCGCGGGCATCGGCATCGCCTATGTCCTGGCAGGAGGCGCCCCGGGGTTCGCTGAGGCGGGCGGAGAGGTGGTCCGTGGCAAGTCCCGCTGGGATGTTGAGCGCCAGGTCCGGCTTGCCGCCGGTTCGCTCGTGGTTCTGGGCCTCGCCGGAGGCAAGTTCGTCTCTCCCAAAATCCGGCTCCTCGCCGGTGCTATCGGCGCCGGCCTGACCTTCTCGGCCGCCACCAATACCTGCGCCATGGGCCAGGCAATCTCCGCCATGCCCTGGAACAAGGCAACCCGGGAGCCGACCCGGGAGTCCGCCATCCTGCAGTTTCCCGTCGCGGAGTTTCCCGTGGTGGAGTTTCCCGTGGTGGACGCCGTGACCCCGGAGTCCAAGGCCTCATGACCGGCACCCTGATCCTCGTTCTCGCCCTGTCGGTGCTTATCGGGCTTTCGCTCGGTGTGCTCGGCGGCGGCGGATCCATCCTGACTGTGCCGATTCTGGTCTACGTGGCCGGATTCGAGGCCAAGGAAGCCATTGCCGCTTCCCTGTTCGTGGTCGGCGTAACCTCGGCCGTCAGCGTCTTCAGCCACGCCCGCGCCGGCCGCGTCATGTGGCGCACGGGACTGCTGTTCGGCGCGGCCGGCATGGTGGGCGCTTTCGTGGGCGGCCTGCTGGGCGGGCATATCCCCGGACAGTTCCTGCTTATCGCGTTTGCCCTGATGATGGTAGCCACCTCCATCGCCATGATCCGCGGGCGCAAAAAGAAGGCCGCTGAGGGCTCCGAGACTCCGCAGCACACCGAACTGCCGCTGTTCCGCGTCCTGCTCGACGGCCTCGTCGTCGGCCTGGTGACCGGTCTGGTCGGCGCCGGCGGCGGATTCCTGGTGGTCCCGGCCCTGGCACTGCTCGGCGGCCTGCCGATGGCAATCGCCGTCGGAACCTCGCTGGTGGTGATCGCGATGAAGTCCTTCGCCGGCCTGGCCGGATACCTCACCACCGTGGAGCTGGACTGGGGGATCACACTGGCCGTTACCGCTGCCGCCATCGTGGGCACCCTGATCGGCTCCAGGCTGGCCGGCCGCATTCCGGAGGCGGCACTCCGCAAGGGATTCGGCTGGTTCGTGCTGGTCATGGGCGCCTTCGTCCTCATCCAGCAGGCCCCTGGGGATCTGCGCGGGCCGATCGCCCTCGGCGCCGTCGGAGCCGCCCTGGTTGCGGCCGCCGTCTGCTGGTTCTTCAGCAAGTCCTGCCCGCTGCGGAAGTCCAACCGCACCACCAGCCACCAGGACATCCAGCCCACGCCGGTCTGACCAGAACGGCCCCACCATCACACCTCCCTGAAACGAAAGGCTTCCCCTTGGCAGAAATCAGCATCACCGAAGCAGACCAGCGCCGGAGCCGGGAGCAGGTCCTGGACGTCCGCGAGGACTTCGAAGTCGCCGAAGGCATGATCCCCGGCGCGCTCCACATCCCCATGGGTGAACTGCAGGCCCGACTGGACGAGCTGGACCTGAAGGTTCCGGTCATCGCCATCTGCCGAAGCGGCAACCGCAGCGCCCGTGTGGCCGATGCCCTCAACAGTGCCGGCTTCACCGCGGACACCATGGACGGCGGCATGATCGCGTGGACCCGCGCGGGCCTGCCAACAACCTGACCCGCCCTGAACGGCGGGTCCCCAGACGAGCCCCAACAACCCGGAGGAATGGAAGTTAGACATGGCAACCATCGACATCACCGAAAAGACCCTCGCCGAAACGCTCGAAACCAACGACATCGTCTTGGTCGACTTCTGGGCCGGCTGGTGCGGCCCCTGCCGTATGTTCGCCCCAACCTATGAAGCGGCCTCGGCGAAGTACCCCGGCGTCGTCTTCGCCAAGGTGGATACCGAAGCCGAACAGGCTTTGGCGGCAGCCGCAGGAATCACCTCGATCCCCACGCTGATGGCATTCCGCGACAACACCCTGGTCTTCTCGCAGCCAGGGGCACTGAACGCCACCGGCTTGGAAGAAGTCATCCAAGGCGTGAAAAACCTGGACATGGCAAGCCTCCGGGCCCAGGCAGCACAGCCGCGCGTCTGACCGGCTGACCGGGCGCCCGGGCGCCGCACGGGAACGTCCTGAGCGCGGGAGCCTCCGGCGCCAATCACCTTGCAAGATACCCCCAGGGGTATTATTATTGTTACTAGTCGACGGGGAAGACCCCACCTCTTTACAAAGGAGAGCACATGCTTCTGGAACGCATTTACGATGAGGACCTCGCCCAGGCCAGCTACCTGATCGGCTGCCAGGCCAAGGGCGAAGCGGTGGTGGTGGACGGCCGCCGCGACATCGCGGTGTACCAGGCCCTGGCCGAGAAGAACGGCATGAAGATCGTGGCGGTCACCGAGACCCACATCCACGCCGACTACCTTTCCGGCACCCGTGAGCTCGCCGCGGCCACCGGCGCGAAGATCTACGTTTCCGGCGAGGGCGGACCGGACTGGCAGTACGGGTTCGACGGCGGGCGGCTGTTCGACGGCGACAAGATCACGCTCGGCAACATCATCATCCAGGCGCTGCACACCCCGGGCCACACACCCGAGCACCTCTCCTTCCTGGTGACGGACGGCGCGTTCAGCGACCATCCCGGCTACCTGCTCTCCGGCGACTTCGTGTTCTCCGGTGACCTGGGCCGGCCCGACCTGCTGGATGAGGCTGCCGGCGGCGTGGACACCCGTTTCGCCGGCGCCAGGCAGCTGTTCGCCAGCCTGCGGGATAAGTTCCTGACCCTGCCCGACTACGTCCAGGTCCACCCGGCCCACGGCGCGGGCAGTGCCTGCGGCAAGGCCCTGGGTGCCATCCCGTCCTCGACGGTGGGCTATGAGCGCCTATTCGCCTGGTGGGCGCCCTATCTGGCTGCCAACGATGAGCAGGGTTTCGTCGATGAACTGCTGGACGGCCAGCCCGACGCCCACGCCTACTTCGGCCGGATGAAGCGTGAAAACCGCGAGGGCCCGGCGGTCATGGGCGAACGCGCACCCCTGGCGGAACTGGACCTCGCCACCGTTGCCAAGGACCTGGCAGAAGACACGGTGACCTTCATTGACACCCGGCCCAACGGCCTGGTCCACGAGGGCACCGTCACCGGTTCCCTGAACGTCCCGGCCGGTAAGTCCGTGGCCAGCTTCGGCGCCTGGGTGGTGGACCCGGAAACCGACAAGAACCCGCTGGTACTGCTGGCCCCGGACCAGGAATCCGCGCAGGAGATGTGGGACCACCTGGTCCGCGTCGGCATCGACAAGGTGGCCGGCTACGTCACCGGCACCGAGGGCCTGCCCGCCAGCACCCCGAAGCTGATCCGGCCCGAAGAACTCGCAGACTTCGACGCCGCCATGGTGCTGGACGTCCGCAACCGCACCGAACACACCGCCGGGCACATCCCCGGCTCCGTGCAGCTCAGCGGCGGCCGTGTCATGTGGAACCTCGACCAGCTCCCCACCGCAGGCACCATTGTGAGCTACTGCCAGAGCGGCGTCCGGAACTCCGTCGCGGCCAGCGCCCTGCGCCGTGCCGGCTACGACGTCGTCGAACTCGACGGCAGCTACGCCGCCTGGGCCGCGCGGCAGGCTTCGCTGGAGCCCGCTTCGACCAGCTAGTTGCGAGCCAGCGGCAACAGCTGACTGACACCGTTGGCGGCGGCCCTGGACACAGGGCCGCCGCCAACATTCACCCCCAACCATGCGGAGCAGAATGACTTCCGGCAACACCAACTCACTGCAGGAAGGCCCCCGCCGCAGCGGCACCACACTGGGCCTGCGGCAAAACCTGGCCCAGTTCATGCTCCTCGTGGCCGTCAACGCTCTGGTGGGCGGCACCCTGGGCCAGGAACGCACCGTGCTGCCGCTGCTGGCCGGTGAGGTCTTCCACCTGGACCTCTACACATCCGCGCTGACCTACATCCTGGCCTTTGGCCTCGCCAAGGCCGGCACCAACTACTTCGCGGGCACGCTCTCAGACCGCTACGGCCGCAAGCCCGTGCTGATCGCCGGCTGGCTGATCGCCCTGCCTGTCCCGCTGATGCTGATCTTCGGGCCGTCCTGGGGCTGGATCGTGGCCGCCAACGTGATCCTGGGCATCAGCCAGGGCCTCACGTGGTCCACCACGGTCGTGATGAAGATGGACCTGGTCGGCCCTGAGCGCCGCGGCCTGGCCATGGGCCTGAACGAGTCGGCCGGCTACCTCGGCGTCGCCGGAACCGCCCTCGCCACCGGCTACATCGCGGCCAACTATGGGCTGCGCCCCGGACCGTTCCTGCTCGGCGCCGCCTACATCGCGCTGGGACTCGGCCTCTCCGTCTTCGCCGTGAAGGAAACCCGGGGCCACGCCCGGCTCGAAGCCGTAAACCATACGGCCGCCCACGCCGGCGCCCACGGACACCTGAGCAACCGGGAAATTTTCACCCTCACCAGCTTCCGGGACAAATCACTCTCCTCGGTCAGCCAGGCCGGCATGGTCAACAACCTCAACGACGGCCTCGCCTGGGGCCTCTTCCCCGTACTGTTCGCCGCCGCCGGCCTGACGATCGAAAAGATCGGTATCCTCGCCGCCGTCTATCCTGCGGTCTGGGGCGCCGGGCAGCTCGTCACCGGGGCGCTGTCGGACAAATACGGGCGGAAATGGCTGATCGTCGGCGGCATGCTCGTCCAGGCCGCCGCGCTGGCGATGGTGGCCGTCGGCCAGGACTTCGGGATCTGGCTCGCCGCCGCCGTCCTGCTTGGCCTCGGCACGGCAATGGTCTACCCCACGCTCCTGGCGGCCATCGGCGATGTCGCCCACCCGGCGTGGCGGGCCAGGTCCGTGGGAATCTACCGGCTGTGGCGCGACGGCGGGTTCGCCGTCGGCGCGCTGCTCGCCGGCATCCTCGCGGACGCCTACGGCATCCCGGTGGCAGTCGCCGCCGTCGCCGCCCTGACCGCCCTGTCGGGCCTCCTCGTGGCGGCCCGCATGCGCGGCACCGATTAGAACAGGCTTCCCACCGGCCGGATGAGTTCGGCGGAGTCGTTCCTGACGTTTCCGACGGCGGTGCCGACGGCGTCGATGGTCCATCCCTCGGCGATGTCGTGCGCCCCGGCCCGGACCAGGCCCACGAGGCCGGCCGCGTCATCGGCCGTCGGGTCCAGCCAGTTCTGCATCGTCTCGCGGTCCATCGGCAGCGGCACCCTGTCGTGCAGCGCGGTCAGTTCGGCGAGCATTCCCCCGGCGTAGCCGTCCGGTGGAGAGTCTGTGGTCATGATCGACGTCGACAGCAGCCAGCGCTCCGGGTCGTCCTCTGCCTTGGAAGGGTCCTTCCACCATTCGTACAGCCCGGCAAAGACCATCAGGTGGCCATCGCTCGGGTGGACGTAGTAGGGCTGCTTGCTGCGGCCCTCGCCTTTCCATTCGTAGTACCCGTCCGCCGGGACCGCGCAACGCCGCGACCGGGTGGCTTTCCGGAACGCCGGCTTCTCCAGCACACTCTCGCTGCGGGCGTTGATCATCTTCGAACCGATGCCGGGATCCTTGGCCCAGGACGGCACAAGTCCCCAGCGCGCAATATGCAGCTGCCGGACAGGGCTTCCGTCCACGAGCCGTTCCAGCAGGATCGGGACATCCGCGGTGGGGGCCACATTCCACGACGGCGGAATGGCAATCTCCTCTTCCAGCCCGGCGTCGAACTCGGCCAGCAGGTCTCCGACGGCCCGGGCCATCACATAGCGTCCACACATGGCATCAGCATGCCACCGGGACGGCCGCGCGGGAATACCGGCTCACGGGCGGCGCCCGCCGAGGTCGCCGGAAACGTGCGGAGTCGCCGGAACTTTTCCGGCGACTCCGCAGCTTTACCGCGAATTCGCGTCCATCAGCATGCCACCGGGACGGCCGCGCGGGAATACCGGCTCACGGGTTACGGTTATTGGGAGTAATGTCCGACTTTTTGTCGGCAAGCTGCGCTGCCAATCAGCACCGCCAACCCGCTTTGAGGAGAACTTCGTGGATTTCACCCCCGAACCCGGCACCATCACCATGTTTTCGACAACCTGGTGCGGCTACTGCAACCGCCTGAAGAAGCAGCTGGATGCCCAGGGAATCGGTTACACCGAGATCAACATCGAAGAAGTTGAAGGCACCGCGGACCTCGTACAGAAGCTCAACGGAGGCAACCAGACCGTCCCCACAGTGCTGTTCCCGGACGGCACCGCCGCCACAAACCCTTCCGCCGCTGAGGTCAAGAGCCGCCTCGCGGCCTAAGACCTTCCCTTTTACCCAATTTCGACGACGGCGCGGCCTCCCGGCTCAAATTCCAGGGCGCCGCGCCGCACCGCGTTTTGCGACAAGAGTTTTGCAGCAAAGGTTTTGCAACAAAATTCTTGCACCGGGAACCGCGACGACAGCAGAGGAGCTAATTCCATGGTCCACAAGGTCAAAGGCGCAGTAGCCCGCTCCAAGGGAGCACCCGTCACAGTGGAGACCATCCTGGTCCCGGATCCCGGCCCCGGCGAAGCCCTGGTGGACATCCTCACCAGCGGCGTCTGCCACACCGACCTGCACTACAAACTAGGCGCCATCAACGACGACTTCCCGTTCCTGCTGGGCCACGAGGCCACCGGCGTCGTCAGCGCGGTGGGCCCGGACGTCACCGAGGTGGCCCCCGGCGACCGCGTGGTGCTCAACTGGCGTGCCGTCTGCGGCGAATGCCGGGCCTGCCGCCGCGGCCAGGCGCAGTACTGCTTCAACACCCACAACGCCACCCAGAAGATGACCCTCGAGGACGGCACCGAACTCACGGCCGCCTTGGGCATCGGCGCCTTCGCCGAAAAGACCCTCGTCGCCGCCGGCCAATGCACCAAGGTTGACGCCGGGGCTGACCCCGCCGCCATCGGCCTCTTGGGCTGCGGCGTGATGGCCGGCCTGGGGGCGGCCATCAACACCGGCGGCGTGAAGCGCGGCGATTCCGTCGCCGTGATCGGTTGCGGCGGCGTGGGCGTGGCAGCCGTCGCCGGCGCCGCGCTCGCCGGCGCCACCACCGTGATCGCCGTCGACATCGACGCGAAGAAGCTCGCGCGCGCCAAGGAACTCGGCGCCACCCACACGGTGGACTCCTCCGCCGTCGACCCTGTCGAGGCGATCCGCGAACTCACCGGCGGCTTCGGCGCCGACGTCGTGATCGACGCCGTCGGACGTCCGGAAACGTACAAGCAGTCGTTCTACGCCCGCGACCTCGCCGGCACCGTGGTGCTGGTGGGTGTCCCCAGCCCGGACATGACCCTGGAACTGCCGCTGCTGGATGTGTTCGGCCGGGGCGGCTCGCTGAAGTCCTCCTGGTACGGCGATTGCCTGCCGTCCCGCGACTTCCCGATGCTGATCAGCCTCTACCAGCAGGGCAAGCTGAACCTGGACGCCTTCGTGACCGAACGCATCACGATCGACCAGATCGAGGAAGCCTTCGACAAGATGCACGCGGGATCGGTGCTGCGCTCGGTGGTGGAGCTGTGAGCGGCTCCGTGAACGGGCTCAAGATCGAGCGGCTGGTCACCTCGGGCACGTTTTCGCTCGACGGCGGCACCTGGGACGTGGACAACAACGTCTGGATCATCGGCAATGACGAGGAGTGCCTCGTGATTGACCCGGCGCACGACCCTGCCGCGATTGAGGCGGCCGTCGCGGGCCGGAAGGTCACAGGAATTCTGCTCACCCATGGCCACGATGACCACATCGGCGCCGTCGGTGCGGTCCGCGGCCTCGTCGACGCCCCGGTGTACCTCAACCGCGAGGACTGGATGCTCTGGGACCGGGTGTTCCCGGGGACCGAACCGGATCATGCCATCGGGGACGGAGACGCGTTCGACGTCGCCGGGGCCCGCCTCGTGGCGCTGCACACGCCGGGCCATTCCCCGGGTTCCATGTGTTTCGTCCTGGCGAGCGAAGGCACCGTCTTCGCCGGCGACACGCTGTTCCAGGGCGGCCCGGGAGCCACCGGCCGGTCCTTCAGCGATTTCCCCACCATCATCGAGTCCATCAGGAGCCGGCTGCTGACGCTCCCGGGGGACACGGTGGTGCGGACCGGCCACGGGGATTCGACGACGGTCGGCGCAGAGGCGCCGCAGCTGGCGGAATGGATCGCCCGGGGCCACTAGCTAGGGCCACTAACAAGGTAGCTCGCAGCAGGGGCCGTTCTGGGCGCTGAGAACGGCTTCTGCTGCCAGTTGGATGGGCACGCAGCGGACACCCTCTTCGGACCCACTCAGCCGAGCAGGCTGCCGAAGTCGCCGTAGTCCAGGGTCGCGTAGCGCGCGTAGGTGTCGATCACGGCCGCCTCGATGGCGTCGACGTCCAGGTGCGGGACAAGGTCGTTCACGGCGCCCGCCGTCGCCGGGTCCCAGTCCAGGCCCAGGGCCGCATAACCCGCTTCCAGCACCGCGCGGATCGGGGCGGAGTTCTCCACGACGATGACCGAGCTGAACAGCCAGCCGCCGGCCACCACCCGCTGGGCCGTGCCGATGAGCTTGAGCTGGTGCTGCGGAAACTCCGGATCCTGGCCGTGGACGCTGAACTCGCCGGGGCAGTACTCGCCGGGGATCTCGCCCACGGCGGCGTCGACGCCGGCGCTCCGGAGGGCGTGGGCGAGGAGTTCGCCGAAGAAGGAGAAACGCCCCTTGGCGCCGGCGATCGCATCCGTGGACGGTTCCAGGTGATCGATCACCAGGGTCCCCTCGTGATACGCGGCGGCGCGTCCCCCGGCCTTGCGGACCAGCGGCTCGAAGCCCAGATCGCGGCAGGCCTGTGCCGCGGCGTCGAAGCCCGGCAGGTGCGTGTCCCGCTGTCCGAAGGCCACGGTGGGAGCCGGCCGGTACAGCCGCAGCATGGGCCCCACCTCGCCGGTCTTGACCTTCCGCAGGAGCTCGACGGCGAAGTCCAGGTCCGCGGCGGCGCCCAGGGATTTGTCCTGCCGGAAAATCGTCAGCGTCCGTGGTGCCACCGCTGCCTCCGGCATCTTGTTATGCTCCCTTATGGTCATCTTGCAGTTCCTCGTCGTAGCCGCCGCGTTCGCCGTCATCGATTCGGTCTGGCTCAAGTCAATGAGCAAGTTCTACCGGAGCCATCTGGGGCACCTCATGGCGGACAAGCCCCATCTAGGGTACGCCGTCGTCTTCTACGTCCTCTACATCATCGGGATCGTCTTCTTCGCCCTCCAGCCGGCGCTCGACGGCGGCAGCTGGCTCACCGCGCTGGGTTACGGCGCCGCGTTGGGCACCTTCGCCTACGCCACCTATGACCTCACTAACGCCGCGACCCTGAAAAACTGGCCGCTCATCATTGTGGTGGCCGACATCGCCTGGGGCGCCGTGCTGACGGGCCTGGCCACCGTGGTCGGCTGGCTCGTGTTCCGATAGCAGGGCAGGCGCCGGAGCCGGCCGGGTCCTAGGACTTCCGCAGCGTCAGGATCTGTTCCGCCCGGCCGAACGGACCTGTGAGGTCGTGCAGCACCGTCGAGGTCAGGCCGATCCCGTCCGTGCCGAACGAGACTTCATTGTCCAGGCCCAGCCACTCCCCTTCCGGGCGCCGGTACATGTGGATCTGAAGGTCCAGGTTGGGGAAGGCATAGCTGCCCTTGCCCGGCGGGACGCGGGCGGCGATCCCGTTGGCGGTGTCCACCAGCCCGATCAGCCTGGCCGGGTCACTGCTGTCCTCCTGGTCCGTCAGGGGGTGCTCGGTGTGCAGCCACACGGTCCCGGAACCGGCGCGGTGGCCGTCCGCGATCCGCATCTGGAGCGAGGCGATGTAACCGCCCGGCCAGACGCTTGAGGCGTCGTACGGCTCGCAGTCCTCCGGCGCCGGGATCCTGGGGTCCTCGAACGCGGCGACCGCGGAGGTGTCGGACATGATCATCCGCCAGGCCGTGGCCCGGATGGCCGTGCGGCCGCCCGCCACCAGTTCTGCCTGCACCAGTTCGATGGTCCGGCCGGGGCGCAGCGTCGTGGTGATGACTTCGAAATCGCCGCCGGGGATCAGTCCGAGGATCTCGTAGCTGAGCCGGGCCATACGCATGTCGTCGCGCGGCTCGTGCCGGTCCAGGCAGTCGGCCATGATGCCGGACGCTGGCGCCATGTGCTGCTCGTGCACGTTCCAGGCGCCCTGGGCATGAATGGTGGAGCGGAACCGCCCGCCGCCCAGTGCCTCGTAATAGAAATCGCCCTCGGCCAGCACCGGTAGTTCAGCAGTCAACGTCGACCCTTTCGCAGCTTCAATCGGAGAATCCCGATCCACCCTATCCCGTGCTGCCATGGCAGGAGTCCTCATGGTGTTGCCGTGTGGTTCCGTGGCCGTTGCACGGTCGTGACCACCTGGTGCAGACGGATTTGGATTTGGCTGCTGTGCCGGACGACTCGCATCGTGACGGCTTCGAAGGATGGGCCGCCCGCCATCCCCATGACCCAACCGGTGATTGAGAGACGCGACATGCCCCTATCGGGTGATGCTGAGCGGCTTCATCGGCAGGACACACGATGCCCGTTGCAGAGTGGCAGGTGCCCCCTCGGCACGGTTGTTCTTGCCCGTGTCATCGCACCAGTCGATGTTGTCCGGGATGGCCGCGACCGCCGCGTCGCCCGCGGCCGTTTGAGCCGGGACCTCAAAGCTGTAAATGAAGCGGCCCGCGTCATTCATCGGGACAGTGGTGTTGACCACCTCGATGCCCGTCGCATCGGTGACAGTCACCTGGATGCGGGCGTTCCCGCCATAGCGGGGATTGCAGTCAGCCTCTGGCGCCGTGACCGTCACCTTGTCGCCGGGTTTGGCACCGGACGGGTTCACCGAAAAGGCGGGCGGGAAACAAGGGGGTTCTCCGTTCCCCAAGGAGGAAGCGCATCCGGAGGCAGCACCAGCTACCAGGATGGCACTGACGGCAAAGACCACGGAAGATCGCCGGCCGTGATCGAAATCTGGATGTCTGCAAGGATCCGCCATTTCCACATTATTGGCTGCCTAGCACCGGGCGGACAGTCTTGCAAGACCGTCGTCCCCGAATCGTTGCCCAGCCGCGGCACGCGGTAGACCCGGCAGCATCCCGGCGATATGGGCCGCTGTGGCCGGGCCGGACCCGTGCCGTCACTGTTCCCGGTCGATCCGCCTGACTGGGTAGACTCGGAATCAGGCTTTCCACGACTATCCTCCGAAGAGGTGCTCCCCTGATTCGAGTCATCAGCTACAACCTCCGCAAGCACAAAGCCAGTGGTGAACTGGTTGACCTGGCCGGCGAATTCGAGATTGATGCTCTGTGCCTCCAGGAGTGCGACACCGACGACCTGCCGGAAACCATCGGCGATCTCCACCTTGCAGACGCCACCAAGGGGAATCGGCTGGGCCTGGCGATCTACTACCGCATGGACCGCTTCACGGCCTACGAGACCAGGACGTTTGCCCTGAAGAAGTCGCTGCACGACCGCGTCCTGTCGCCCGCCCACGAACGGCTGATCGGCACCCGGGTGATCGACAACGAGACCGACCACGACCTGGTCATCGCGTCGTTCCACGCGGCCCCCCTGACCGCCTCGAACTCGCTGCGCCGGAACCAGATCCATGCAGCACATGCCGAATTGCTCAGCATGGGCGGCGGCCTGATGTCGCTGATGGTGGGCGACTTCAACTACCCGTTCTTCACCAAGTACCTCACCGCCCAGATGAAGGACGCCGGCTACGACCTGACACTCAGCGACCGGCGGACCTACACGCGGTACAAGGTCTTCAAGGGTCATTTCGACTTCGCAACCTCCCAGGGGCTCGAGATCGAAAGCGTCGAAACCCTCCCGCGCGGCGCCTCGGACCACCTCCCGATCCTGATTTCCGCCGAGTACGGCCAGGACGCCCCGTCAACTGACGGCCCGCCGTCTCCTGCCGACGCTTAGCCCGACACCGTGCGCCGGGCGTGGGCTGAGAGACTACCGCCCGGCCTCCGGCTGCTCCGTGGCTACCAGCGACCCTGGCTGAAATCCGATCTGGCCGCCGGCGCAGCCCTCAGCGCGTTCCTCATTCCGGCCGGCATGGCCTACGCCGAGGCCGCCGGACTGCCCGCTGTCACGGGTCTTTACGCCTCTATCATCCCCTTGCTCGCCTATGCCGTGTTCGGGCCCTCCCGGGTCCTGATCATCGGCCCGGACTCCAGCCTGGCACCCATGATCGCCGCCGCAATCCTGCCTCTTGCCGGCGCGGAACCGGATCACGCCGTAGCCCTAGCCGGCGTTCTGGCCCTCATGATCGGCGGACTGCTCCTGGCCGGCAGAGTCTTCAAATTGGGTTTCGTTACCGGGCTGCTGTCCAAACCAATCCGCGTTGGCTACCTCAACGGAATCGCCCTGGTCATCATGCTGAGCCAGCTCCCCAAGCTGCTCGGCATCCCGGGCATCGGAGGCTCACTGGTCCACACCGCCACAGGCACCGCCCAGGCTGTGGCCCAGGGCGCCATCAATCCCCTCGCGTTGCTGTTTGGTGCAGGCACCATCGCCGTGATCGTCGTGTGCCGCTTCCTGCCGTGGAAGCTCCCAGGCGTGCTGATCGCCGTCGTGGCAGCCACAGCGCTGACGGCAGCCCTGGACCTGACGACGACGCTCCCCACGGTGGGTGCCTTGCCGCGGGGGCTGCCGGCGCCGGCTCTCGGCGGCATCAGCCTGGCGGACGTTATCGCCTTGCTCGGCCCGGCGGCCGGCATCGCCCTGATCGCCTTTGCCGATACTTCGGTCCTCTCCAAGAGCTTCGCCGCCCGGAACGGAGTCCGAGTCGACGGGAACCAGGAAATGGGTGCCCTCGGAGTTGCGAACGTGGCCAGCGGCCTCTTTGGCGGCTTTCCGATTTCCGGCAGCACCTCGCGCACCCCGATCGCCCTCGAGGCCGGTGCCAAGAGCCCGCTGAGCGGAGTCGTTGCCGCCGCCCTCGTGGTGCTGTTCATGATCGTGGCGCCCGGAGTGACGTCATTCCTGCCCTCAAGCGTCCTCGCCGGCGTCGTGATTGTTGCGGCGTCATCGATCGTGGACATCGGGACGCTGCGGCGGCTGCTGAAGATGAGCCGGACGGAAGCCGCGCTGCTGGCCGCGACGTTCCTCGGCGTCGCGTTTGTGGGCGTACTTGAGGGCATTGTGGTGGCGATCGGCCTGTCGCTGATCGCATTCGTCCTGCGCGCCTGGGATCCCTACCGCACGGAACTGGGCAGCGTGGCGGACGTGCCCGGCTACCACGACCTGAGCCGGCACCCCGAGGGCCAGCGGGTCCCGGGGCTCGTGATCGCACGCTTCGACGCCCCGCTGTTCTTCGCGAACGGGGCCGTTTTCACCGAGCACATCAGGACGCTGGTGGCCAACGCCCGCGGACCGGTGCACTGGGTAATCGTGGCGTCCGAGGCCATCACGGATCTGGATACCACCGCCCTGGATGACCTGGTGGCGCTCGACGACGAACTCGCCAGGCGCGGCATCAACCTGGTCTTCGCGGAGATGAAGGGACCGGTCAAGGACCGACTGATCCGCTTCGGCGTCAGCAGCCGCTTCGGCCCGGACCACTTCTTCCCCACCGTCAACAACGCGGTGAAAAGCTACAAGCGGACCTTCGACCCGGAGTAGCCGCCGCCTGCTTCAGCCCGTTACGCCGGCAATGCTGCCCGGGGCCTCTTCGGTGAGGTCGACGACGTCGGACGCCGCGTTCTTCTTGACGGATTCGACCCCGCCCAGCGCGCTGGCCTTGGACTTGTAGCTCTGCGAAGAGGCGATCACCTCGCCGTTGGAGGCCTTGAGGCGGAAGCGGAATCCGCCGGACTTGTCCTTGTAGACCTCGAATTTTCCAGCCATGGTGCACCTCTGGTTCAGCGTCGGTGGAGTCGGCCGGGTGGGCCGTTAAGCCACAATGTACTGCGCCCGGGAAGCGCTGGCCAGTGATGCGGGCTGGTGAGGCCGGCCAGGGTTCGACGCAGTTCAGCCCAGCAACGGCACAACGTCGATCCTGCCGTCCGGGCTCACCGTCACGAGGACCCGTTTTCCGGTGACGCCCTCCAGCGCTGCCGCCAGCCGGCCTGCGGGTTGCGCCGCGTCCGCAGACGCTGCGGCAGCTGCGGCAGCCGGGCCGGCGTCGGCCCGTCGCCAGACGGTCACAACCGCGCCGGTGGCCTCTTCGATGGCCCGGTGCAACGGTGCCGGATCGGAGCCGGTAACCAGAATGACGTGGCCGATGGTCCGCTTCCGGGCGGGCCCGGCTGCGGCGAGGACGGCCCGGTCGTGCCGCCAGACGGCGAAGTGGTACCCGGCGGCCAGCCCGGTGGCCACGAGCAGGCCGAGCGGGGCTCGGATCCGCTCCACCAGGGTCCCGCCGGCGACGTCGGCCAGGAAGTATTCGAACATCCTGAAACCGATCACCAGCAGGGTGATGACCGCGACCACGGCGCTCAGCCCGAAGACCACGATCAGATATACGCGCCGGGCGCTCAACCCTGCCCCGGATCCACCTGCCGCGGGCTTCCAGGACAGCGGTTTCCACGAGATCCACCAGACCGGGCCGCCCACCAGGAGCGAACTGATCCCGCCCAGCAGCAGCGTGCGCACCCCGGAGCCGGCGAGTGGGGCCGCAGCCATCGCGAGGGCGGCGTTGACGATCACGCCGATTCCGGAGGCGGCTGCCACCAGGGCAACGCCGGAGGTCACCAGCTTCCCGCCCAGCCGGGTGGAGTCCGCCCGGCCGCGCGCCAGGCCCCGGTGGTAGACCCAGACAAGCGAGCCGATCGCGGCTGCGGCGAGCGCCGGGGCCAGTGGCTCGAGCAGGACAGCCATCGGACCGGCGCGGTCGAACGCCAGGCGGAGGAGCACGAACAGCGCAACTCCGGCGCCGCCGAGGGTGAGGATTCCCGCGCCCAGTACGCCGACAAGGATGAGCGCCACGTTGGCGAGCCCGGTGCGCAGCCGCTGGCCGCCGTCGTGCTTCCAGTGCCACCACCAGACCAGCCCGCCGCCCGCGGCCCAGGCGAGCGACTGCAGCACCGACACCCACCAGGGCTCGCCCACGGCTGCCACCACCGTGGCTCCGCGCAGGGCCGCATCAAGCAGGGCCGACAGCGCCGTGACGGCGCCGCCGACGCCCAACACGAGCCCGTAGTAAGTACCGATCACCGTGGGAACGTCGGCGAGGTCGGCGGGACGTTTCCTGTCATGCCGCCACATCCAGCGGTGCCAGATCCAGATGGCGGCCCAGACCAGCCCGGTGGCCAGCGACAGCCGCCATTGCGGCGGTTGCCCGCCGATGAGCGTGGCGAGCGTGCTCAGCAGGTTGCTGGTGGCAATGATCAGGGACAACGCGCAGGCTCCGGCCAGGTACAGGCCCCAGCCGACGGAGGCACGCTCGGACTCGTCGCCGAGCCTGCGCCACACCGCCCACCACAGGACCGCGGCGAGGGGGCCGCCAATCAGGGCGAAGGCCAGCGAGCGCGCCAGCCCGGCGACGTCCCCCACAGCCAGCTCCGTGCCGGCAATCAGGAGCCGTCCCACCAGTCCGCTGAGCCCGACGGCGGCGATCACCACAAGTGCGAACAGCAGCGCGTACGTGATCAGACGCCGCACGGTGCGCTGCGCCGACCCCACGTCCGTGCCGGCGCTCATTGCTTCACCGCCTGGTTTGGGCACACCGTCAGCTGCCAGGGAGCGTTGTCGATGAGCCATTTGCCGCCGGACTTGACCAGATCGAAGCCACCGTCGACCTGGTACTCGGCGTTGCCGAACGGGCCGCCGCCCTCGGACACCGTGATCAGTACCTTCACATCGGCAGACTCCGCACGTTCGGTCGTCGCGACCAGGGTGACCCGGAGGTTGTCCACTGCCATCCGTTCCACGTTGACGCACGAGCTTCTGGCGGAGTCGCTCAGATATGCCGCAGCGGCGGTCTCGTCGCCGGCGATCACGGCGGCGGAATAGCGCTGGACCACACCGGCGGGAGTGCCTTCGTCCAGCGCCGCCGGCTCCCCGCGGGTGAACACAACAACCAGGGCCACGATTACCAGTACGGCGATCGCGGCCAGTATGGCGAGGAGGGTCCGGTCTTGCTTCCGCAGTGCCTGCTCCTGTGCTGCCGGCTCCGCAGGGGTGGCTGCCGGCGGCGGCTGCGGCTCGGGGTCTTTCGCCTCTGGGCTCATGCCGTCAGTATGGAGGAGCAACGGCACCCCGTCACGGTGTCTTTAGGCCTCATTCGGCGGCGGACGCACTCAGCGGTCCCGGCCGGTCCGGTTCCTCCGGCGTTTGACGTTACGGGCAATCAGCCACCCGACGACCGCGGCCACGGCCGCGTAGACGGCGTAGTTAAGGAAGCGCGAATACTCGTCGATGAGCCGGTACTGCGACCCGAGCAGGGCCCCCAGCCCGATCAGCAGACCGTTCCACAGGCTGCTCCCCGCGACAGTGAAAAGGCTGAAGGTCACAAGGTTCATCTTCTGGGCACCGGCCGGCAGCGAAATCAGGCTGCGAACGCCCGGTAATAGCCGGCCGAAGAACACCGCCGACCTTCCGTGGCGGCGGAACCAGCCGGCGGCCCGTTCGAAGTCCGCGCGGTCTACGAGGGGCAGCCGGGACAGCCAACGGATCGAACGATCCAGCCCCAGCCACGCTCCCAGCCAGTACAGGAGCAGCGCGCCCGTATACGCGCCCAGGATACTGGTGAAGTAGACGAGGACCAGGTTCATGGAACCCAGCCTGGCCAGGAAGCCTGCCAGCGGAAGGATCAGTTCGCTGGGAATCGGCGGGAATACCGTCTCGGCCAGGGTGAACAGCCCTACCCCCCACTCCCCCAGCGCATCGACGGCGCGGGCGGCGAACCCGACAACACCGGTGAGATCGTCAACCGGGCCGGGAGCCGTCACGACGGCAGCCGCCCTTCAGTATCCTTGACCACCGGCGCACGCTTCCCTTCCCTGCAGGCTTCGGTGGCCAGCCTAGCCGAACCGCTGCTACGGCAGGAGGCGAAGGCAGGCGCGCACTTCCCGTCGACGCGGCCGGAGGCAGGCACTACGCTCAACAAATGGGTATTCTGCGGAAAGTCCTCGGCGTCGTGGTCCTGGTCCTCATCGGACTGGTGGGCGCGGGACCGGCGGCACACGCGGTCCGGCCGGTCGACGTCGTTGTGGAGGACCGGGCGGGAGTGCTGGACCGAAACACCCTGCTGCCGGCGGTGCAGTCCATCGAGTTCTACCAGCCCACCAAGGTGGCCGTGTATACGTACAACGGCACCGCTGCGGACAACCTCAACGAGGAAGTCCTGCGCTTTGCCCGCGCCGAGCATCCCGATTGGATCAGCGCCGACGGGCAGAAGTGGGCGGACGGGCTGTTCATCTTCGCCCTCGACCCGGTGGGCCGGCATGTCGGAACCTATATGGGGGAAGACCGCAAGGTCTCCCCCGAACAGCGCGATGACATCCAGAACGCGTCCAAAGAACTCCTGCGCGATGCCCAGTGGACGGACGGCACCGTTGCCGGCATCCAGCGCGGCGCGGAACTGATCAACCAGCCCTGGTACCGGTCCACCGCCTTCCTCATCACGGCCTGGACGACGGCGTCTGTGGCTGTCGCCGGGGCTGCTACCTGGCTGATCGTCCGTTGGCGGACCCGGGTGGACAGCCGCAAGGCACTGGCCCGCGGGGATGCCAGCTACGCCAACGTCAGCATGGACCTGCAGGTCACCGAGCTCAATGCCGGCACCATCCCCGAAGCCTCGCGCTATGGCAGCACCGTCCTGGAGAAGCACCGCACCTTCATGGCGAAGTACAACACCGCCACCGGACTCTCCAACCAGGTGCACGCCCTGGCCGCCAGGGACCTGAGCCGGCGGCCCAACCTGAGAACGGTCCGGCAGTTCGCCGACGCCGCAGAGGAACTCGACGTCCTGGACGACGTCATCGCGGACACCAATGCCCTGCTCAACCGGGGCAGCTCATGGGCCCCGGCCTGGGACCGGCAGCTGGCACCCTTCCGCAACGACCTCGCCGCCCTCGAACAGATGCTCAGTAAGCGCCATGCCGAGGGCGACTCCGCGACGGCGGCCGCTCTCCGGTCCTTCCGGGATCAGAGCCACCGGGAACTCGAACGCTGGACGTCCGAGTTGTCGGACGGAACAATCACCCCCGAAACGGCCCTCGACCGGCTGCGGGACGCGCGCACCCACCTCTCCGAACTGCTGAAGAACCACGCCGACACCGTCATCGATGGCTTCGCGAAGAACGACAAGGAAGCCGCGCTGATGCGCAAGGAGATGGAGAGCGCCCAAGCCGGGACCAAGGCGAAGTACGGCCGCACCTACGAGCCCAGCATCCTGGGCACGGTCTACCCGTCCTACTACTTCTTTTCGGTTCCCACATTCAATTCCGGCTTTAACACAGGCGTCAGCAACGTCGGCAGCGCCCGTGGCGGGGGCGGCAGCACCACCGGCTACGGAAGCAGCGGCGGAAGCTTCTCCGGCTCCGGCAGTTCGTCCAGCTT
This sequence comes from Pseudarthrobacter woesei, assembly GCF_055412745.1. NCBI lineage: Bacteria > Bacillati > Actinomycetota > Actinomycetes > Micrococcales > Micrococcaceae > Pseudarthrobacter > Pseudarthrobacter woesei. The sequence continues at coordinate 5,927 of NZ_JBVAYU010000021.1, read as the reverse complement.
CTAGGGCCGGGATTCCGGGCCGGGCCGTCAGGCTGTTGGGCGGGGTTCGACGACGAAGTCGCCGCCGGGAAACATGATTGTCTCGTGGCCGTCGTCGAACCTCACATGGTACGGCGGCGACCCGTCGGATCCCCTGACCTCCAGGATTTCACCGTGCCGGTCCGAGGATTCGACCGTTGTGCCCCGGATGATGATGCGGTCTCCTTGTGCTGCTTTCATGGCGTTCACCTCCCTTCTTCAGCGTACGGTTCTCGGCCCCTCGGGGGAACGGCCGTCAGAAGAGTCCGGCCGCAATCGTTTTGGTCAGCTGGTGGATGACCCGGGTTCGGGCCGCCATGTCGGACGTATCCCGGCCCAGCGTGTAGACGACGAAGACATAGGCCCGCTCCCCCTGCACCAGGATGCTCGCGTCATGCAGGTTGCCAAAGAGCAGGCCGTATTTGTGGTAAACGGTGATGCCCGCGGGGACGGCGGCCGGGACCAGCGATTCATAGTTGGTGTGCTGCAGGTAGGACAGCAACTGTCCCGTGTTCGCCGCGTTGAGCAACTGGCCGGTGTACAGCCGGTACAGCGTCCGCGCCGTCTCGGCGGGCGTCAGGGTGTTGAGCGTGCGGTCGTAGGTGATCCCGATTGACGCCGCATAGTCGGTCAATCCCCTAGCGCCAACGGCGGCCATGATCAGCGCCCACGATTCGTTGTTGCTCTGCTGGACCATCTGCCGGATCTGGACGCCGGCCGTTGATACCCCCATCCGGGCTGCAAGGGAGGCCTTGCCGGTTTCCACCAGATGGTAGTAGGCCGAGGCGGCGAGGATCTTCGCCGTGCTGGCGGCGACGAACTTTGCCTTCACCCCGTAGTCATGCACCACACCGTCGGTCACATCAATCAGGGCCACGCCCACCTGGTAGCGGCTGTTGGCTGTGATGACGGCATTGATCTGGGCGTCGAGTTTCGGACTGATGGACAGCACCGCAACGGCCGGGACGACGGCGTCCGGCGGCGGCGCCGTCGTCGGCGGCACTTGCGACGGCGGTACTTGCGACGGCGGTACAGCTGAAAGCACGTCGGATGGCGGCAGCCCGGACGCCGGAGGAACCGTGTGTTCCCCGCCGGCCGTTCCCGGGGAATTGGGAGCGGCGGACACGGACGCCCCGGCAGGTGCAACGGCGTCGGCGGGCACCCTGGCCTGGATTGCAATGCAGAAGGAGGTCGCCGAAACCAGGGCGAGTGCGGCGGCGGCCGCCGTCAGGCGATGCCGGCGGATCCGGCCCAACGGTTCCGGCAGGCGCCAGCCGGACCGACGGGTGGCAACATGCGTGTGGCGGCCGCTGCTGTAGTGGCGGCCGGGCCCCCAATTTTCCATCGGGCCTCATCCCCGGCACAGCGAAGGGCTGGGGTGGGCTGTCGCCTCGTACACGTTCGCAGGCATGCTGATCCTCCGTGGGCTAGAACCGCGGTAGGGGCTTCAAAGTTTCTGAATTCTGCTCTGCGGGGGCTCCGAGCGCAAGAGTTTTCGCTTTGGAAAACCTTGGGTCAGGCGCCCAGATCGCGGCGCCGGGAGCGCAACTAGCGCTCGGTGAAGGCTGCGGCCGCTGCGGCAGGCCCAGATTGTCGGCGATTTCTGTCCAGTGCCGGCCGCAGGAACCCTCCCGGGGCGGGAGTCAGCGCACCGTAAGCTGCAGGCCCAGCACGTTGCTCACGGCTATCACGGCCCGCAGCGAGGGGTTTCCGGTGGCGGTCTCGATCGCCCGGACGGTTCGTACCGAGGTGCCGGCCAGATGGGCCAGGTTTTCCTGCGTGATGCCGGCGTCCTTGCGGGCGCTGCGGATGCTCGCTGCAATCGACGCCACGTCACGCATGGCTCCTCCCCTCCGGCAGGATACTGCCGGTGGCGGCAGTCCAGTTCGTTCATCGTGGCCCAGATTCCGCGCTTCGGCAAGATGCTGCCGGTATGGCATGCGGGCGGTGCGGCCTGATTCGGCTCAATGCTGCCGCCCGGCGCCGGACGGCCTCGCCGGTTCTGACCCTGCCTCTGGTCCGGGCCCCGGCGTACGCTGGAGCGATAACCCACAGCCAGATGAAGGAGCCCCGCGATGCGCAAGGTCATTCTGATGATGCAGATATCCCTGGACGGATTCATCGAGGGCCCGGAGCAGGACCTGAGCTGGCACATGGTCGACGAGGAACTGCACCATCACTTCAATGATCAGCTCCGGACCATGGGCGCCTTTCTGGACGGCCGCGTCACCTATGAGTTGATGGCCGGGTTCTGGCCGACGGCGGACCAGGACCCCTCGAGCACTGCACCGGAGATCGACTTCGCCCGGATCTGGCGGGACATGCCCAAGATCGTCTATTCCAGGACCCTGGCGAAGGCCGGCTGGAATACCGCGGTGGTGCGGGACGTCGTCGTTGAGGACGTCGTGAAGCTGAAGGAAGAGTCCGGCGGGGACCTCGCGCTTGGCGGGGCCGAAATCGCGGCGGCCTTCCGGCGGCTCGGCCTGATCGATGAGTACCGGATCTACGTCCACCCGGTCCTGATCGGACGCGGCAAGCCCTTGTTTCAGGAGACGGATACGCTGACAAAGCTCCGGCTGCTGGAGACGCGCGTCTTCGGCAACGGCGTGGTGCTGCTGCGGTACGCGGGCTGACCGGCCGGACCGGCTGGCGGGCTGGCCCGGGCACGCGAAAGGCCGGTTGATCCGCGGCCCCCAAGGCAACCGATCAACCGGCCTTCTGCACGCTGCTGGCGGGTGCTGCTAGCCGGCGCGGACGAAGGTCACGGGGCCGGTGGCGGTGAGCCAGGACAGCGGGTGAACCACTGTCTGGTTCTTGCCGTTCATCCCGCTGCTGAGCACCTGACCGTTGCCGACGTAAATTCCGATGTGCCCGGACTGAACTACCATGTCGCCCGGCTGGGGATCGCCGACTACGCTGCCGTAGTTCATGAACTGCATCGGGCCGAGGTCGCCGACGGGGATTCCGGCTGCGCCAAGGGCCTTCTCGACCAAGGCGGTGCAATCCTGTGTTATGCCCAGTTGGCCGTAAGCGGCGGAGACCATAGTGGCATTTACGCCGCCGGCCGCCGGGGCTGCGGCGGGAGCGGCGGCAGCGACCGGCGCTGCCTGGACCTTCACCGCGGCCTTGGCGGCTGCCGGGGCCGCTGCCGGCGCCTTGGCGGCCGGGGCTGCTACGGGCTTGGGCTGTTCGATCACCGGGGCCGGGGCGGTAGCCACGGCCGGGCGCTCGAAGGTGATCTGGACTGCGGAATCCGCAAGGACCGGTGCACCCACCTGGCCCTTGACATCGACGGACGACGCCGGTGCGGAGTCGCGCTGGACGGGGGCCTCGGCGGCGTTGGCGGCCATGGCACTGCTGAGCACCAGGCCGGAGGCCGCGGCGATCACTGCAGCCTGGCGGCCGAAGATGCCTGCCTTGGCGGACAGGATTGCGGAACGGCGTTTGCTGCGAAGGTCGGCGCGCTTAGGCGCAAGGGTATTGCTGGAAGTCATAAAGGTAGCCTCTCCCAATGCCTGCGAGGTGAGCTGTCGGATTCGGATGGAAGGCACCCGGCCGCACTCTGGCCCTAACTTCGGACTGTGCGGCTTCACCCCAAGACCCCTGGCGAACAGCGGGTCAAAAGTGGTTTCCCCGTCTCTGCCGGACGTTGCTGCGAGTTGTCCCCCGGGCCGCGGCAGAGTTAGGCAATCGGCTGGGGGGCGCCTGTTTCGAAGCAACAGGCACCTAACAACGGTAACGGTATGATCACGGAATGTCACATTGAGGTAACGGAGGAGGTGGTCGCGGGCGGTCTTTTGCACCCGCTGGACCCGGCCCCCGGCATAGGATGATGCCATCAGCGTTCCCCCGAGGCGGAGGCCCGAAATGAACAGCCGCGAAGTCACCAGCCACTGCGTCGCCATCTGCCAGCTAAGCAACCAGCCTCGGGAGGACTTCAGCGTCAATACCGAGCTGCTGGTCCTGGAAAGCGGGGAAGTGCATGTGTCCACGTGGGATGCTGAGCCCCGCGACGGCGGCTTTGACGTCTTCGTCCTGAATGACCGCGTTGACGCTGCGGGCTTTATGGTGGTCACCGACTGGGAGTTCCTGGACGGCAAGGCCTACGCTGTAGTGGAGCGCCGCCCGGCCGCGTAGGCACGTCGCTGCGAATCGGCCCATCAGTACTCCAGTTCGGGCCGGTGCCTCGCCATGTCGGCGACCACCAGGGAGACCGCCTCTGTGGCGATCGCCGCGCCGTCGTCGTCCAACCGGCTGAGCCCGGGTGGCTCTGCCAGCACCGAGCGGGCGCGGCGGACGAATCGGGCCCAGTCCCCCGTACCGGACCGGAGCGCACGCAGCGGGGACAGCAGTGCGGCACGGCGCAACCAGTGGTCGGGATCCCGCACCCAGCGGTCCAGGACGCTGTCCGCGCGCACCCCGCCCACGACGTCGAGCCCCGCGATCATGGGACCGACGACGTCGATGGCGAGCGGATCGACGAGCCCGCGCAATTGCGCCTCGCGGATGAAGCGCTCGATCCGGGTCAGGTCCGTGTTGGTCAGCAGGCGGACGCTGGACTGCAGGAGCACGACGGCGGCGAGGCGGCGCTCGAAGACGGGTACCTCCCACAACTCCGAGCTGAGGGCAGTGATGTCATCGTGCGTCAGTTCCGGGTGGCGGCGGAGGGCGTCGCGGACGGTTCCGCGCACCGCTCCGACCGAGGCGCCGTAGTACTGCAGCTCGGTGCCCTTCGACGCGGTGCCGAGCCGAGCCTGCGTGTCCTCCGCACGGCTCCATGACGACTCGCGCTGCAGCGCAAGGTCCATGAATTCGCCGGCGTCGCTCATTGGTTCATTCTTTCGCACTCTCTGGATGGGCCTTCGGTAACTCCCGGAGCAGCTTCTGAACGAATAGCTCGCCGAAGGCGGCGGGGTCAGCGGTCAGGCCGCCGGCGTAGGCCTATCCCGGACGGGTCACTAGTATGAGGCATGGCCGCGGCAAAAAGAGGTTCAGAGTTGATCAGGCACGTAACCGTTGTCCTGCTCAGCCTCTCTCTATTCGCTACGTCCTGCGCCGCTGGGGAGCCCTCAGCCCCGGGAGATGACGCTGCCCGGCCATCCCCGCGTGAGGCGACGCCTGAAACGCCGGTTTCAAACTCATCAGTCAGTCCTGAAACCTCCCCAGCGGACGGAGCCATCTCCCATACGGCCAGCGCATTGAGTCGGGAGCTTGCCGGGGATGATCGGTTGGCCTCGGTCGAAGTGCTGGAGGGGAGCCGAATTGTCGTTCACTGGCACGGTCTGGTGGACTCGAAGCTACGGGACCTAATGGCCCGGTTCCCGAACATTGACATTACAGTCGAGGCAGCCCTCTGTTCGCCGGGGAAACTTGGCGATTATGGCAGCGAGCTGTTGGCGTCAGACCCTGCTGTGAACATCGTCGCCGTATCGCCTGATGGGTCGCACCTGAGGCTTACACTCGATGAATTGGTCGAGGCCAATGCGGACGTTGCCGGCCTGGAGCGTAAGTACTCAGAGGCAGTAGGTTGCCCGGTCAAAGTCGAATTCGGGGACGTTGCCCCAGCCGATGGTTGATCTGCCCGCGACAGCATCCGTCGAGGGGTCCGTCGTTGCGTGGCTCAATGACCAGGCCGGCCCCTGCTCAACGTCGGGAGCTCCGCCGAACCTCAATTCCGCAACGTCGCTAAATTGTCGCAGGTGCCCGATAGCCTGTTTCCATGGACGGCATTCAGGAGCCCGACGTGGCTCCTTCGGCGGCAGGCAGTGTGACGGTCACGGACGTGGCCCGCTCTCTGGCCGCTGTCCGCCCCTGCCTCGACGACGACGGCGGCGCCGGGCTGATCGGCCAGCTCCGGGACCTCGAGGACCTCAAATCCGCCGCCGCCGCGCTGCAGGCCAGAATCGCCG
>NZ_JBVAYU010000020.1:0-36568 GCF_055412745.1 Pseudarthrobacter woesei | reverse complement strand
GCCAACTCTTGCTGATCCACATCAGTCGCCATGGGATCCAGTGTTTCGCTCATAATCGGTCCTCCCCGCCAGGCACGGCCTGGCGTGTCAGGCCAACCACGGATCCACCGTTATTCAGACACTCCCTCCAGAACGGCCCCTACTGCCAGTCAGATGGGAGGGGACTGGCCCTATACAGTGGAACGGTGACTGAGCATACTGCCCCCGCCCGTTTGGACCTGCGCCAGGACGTCGCGCTGCTGGCCGCGGAACTCATCGACATCCACAGCGTCTCCGGCGGGGAAACCCGGCTGGCCGACGCCGTGGAGCATGCCCTCCGCTCGATCCCGCAACTGCAGCTGATCCGTGACGGGGATTCGATCATCGCCCGCACCGACCTTGGCCGCGCCCAGCGGGTCATCCTGGCCGGACACCTCGACACAGTGCCGCTGCCGACGACGGAGGGTTCCCTCGGGGCGGTCCCGTCCTACTGGCCCTCGGGAGCGCCCGGCGAGGGCATCCTCTACGGCCGTGGCGCCACCGATATGAAGGGCGGTGTGGCCGTGCAGCTCGCGCTGGCCGCCAGCCTGTTCGACGGCGGCGCGGAGCCGGCCCGGGACGTCACCTTCGTGTTCTACGACCACGAGGAAGTAGAGGCCGTCAAGAGCGGGCTCGGCCGGCTGGTCCGTAACCACGGCGGACTGCTGGGCGGGGACTTCGCGATCCTGCTGGAGCCCACCGACGGGACGGTCGAGGGCGGCTGCAACGGCACCATCCGCTTCGAAGCGACCACGCTCGGCGAAGCCGCCCATTCCGCACGCGCCTGGATGGGCAGCAACGCCATCCACGCCGCGGCTCCGATCCTTGCCCGGCTGGCAGGCTACGAGCCACAGACCGTCAACGTGGACGGGCTGGACTACCGGGAGAGCCTCAACGCAGTGAAGATCAACGGCGGGACCGCCGGGAACGTTATCCCGGACAAGTGCGTCGTCGAAATCAACTACCGCTTCGCCCCGGACAAGACCCCGGATGAAGCGGAGGCCCACGTGCGGGAACTGCTGGCGGGGTTCGACGTCGTCCGCACCGACAGCGCGGCCGGCGCGCGGCCGGGACTGAACCACCCCGCCGCCGCGTCCTTTGTCTCCGCAGTGGGGGCCGAGCCGAAACCCAAATACGGCTGGACCGACGTCGCACGCTTCAGCGAGCTGGGAATCCCTGCCGTGAACTTCGGCCCCGGAGACCCGCTGCTCGCGCACAAGGACAACGAACACGTCGAGGCAGACGCGATCCGCGAATGCCTGCAGGCGCTGCGGAACTGGCTCGCGGCGTAACGCTGCGCGGAACGAAGAAGGTCCGGAACCCCTGGCGGGATTCCGGACCTTCTTCGTTGAGGGCCGGCTACTTGGCCGGGATGCCAGCAACGGGCACGTGCGCCACGCCGCCTGCCGCCTTCTTGGAACCGCGCTTCTCGATCCAGATGGCGAGGCGTGAGACCGAGAAGTTGATGGCAATGTAGATCACCGCGGCCACGAAGAACACCGGGAACAGGTACTGCGGGCCGAGGAAGTCCGCCATGATCTGCACCTTACGCAGCAACTCCTCGTAGGACACGATGTAGCCCAGCGAGGTGTCCTTGAGCAGCACCACGAGCTGGGCCACGAGCGAGGGCAGCATGCGCCGGATGGCCTGGGGGAGCTCGATGCTGAGCCGCGAGTTGAAGCTGGTCAGGCCGATCGCGAGGCCGGCTTCGCGCTGGCCCTTCGGCAGTGACTGGATACCCGCGCGGATGATCTCCGCGAAGATGGCAGCGTTGTACAGGACCAGGCCTGCCACGACGGCGACGAACGAGCCGGTCGCGAACACCAACAGCACGAAGAACATCATCAGGACGACGGGCATGCCGCGCAGGAATTCCAGCACGATCCGGGTGGGAACCCGGATCCAGGCAACCTCGGAGATGCGCATGAGGCAAAGGAGCAGGCCCAGTGGGAACGCGATGACGGCGGCGACTGCCGCCGCGCTGAGGGTAGCGAGGATTCCGCCGCCGATCAGGGTCCACACATCGGGAATCTGGAAGACTTCCCAGCGCTTGGCCTCGAAGATTCCTTGCTGCGCCAGGACGGTGAAGGCCCAGTAGAGGAGGCCGGCGATGGCGATGACGCCGATCACAGAGCCGATCAGCGAAACACGGCGGGCTTTTGGCCCGGGGACGTCGTAAAGGACCGAGCTCATCGGGCGATCGCCACCTTTCGTTCAACCAGGTTGGCAAAATAGCCAAGCGGGACGGTTATCAGCAGGTAGAAGAACGCGACGCCGACGAGGACCCACAACACGGCGTCGCCATTGGCGTTGGCGAGCTGCCTGCCGGTGCCAAACAGCTCCAGGACGAAGAACGCACCGGCCACGGAGGAGTTCTTTACGAGGGCGATGAGGATGTTGATCATGGGCGGGATCACGGTCCGCAGGGCCTGCGGCAGGATGATCAGGGACAGCACCTGGCTGAACTTCATGCCGATGCTGCGGGCGGCCTCGGCCTGGCCCACCGGGACGCTGTTGACGCCGGAGCGGACAGCCTCGGCGATGAAGGCCGAGGTGTAGGCGCTCAGGGCGATGATGGCGGCCACTTCGAACTGCTGGAACGTCACCCCGAGGCGGGGCAGCACCACCGCGGCGAAGAAGAAGGCGATGGTCAGCGGCGTGTTCCGGACAATTTCCACGTACGTCATGCTGAAGCCGCGCAGGGCGGCGACCGGCGATACGCGGGCTGCCGCTAGCAGGGTGCCGAAAATCAGAGCGAAGATCCCCGAGACCACGGCCAGGAAGAGGGTTCTGAGAAAGCCGTCCCAGTACTGGGGGAGGTTTTCAATGATGACGTCCATAAATTCCTTCGGCTGCCTTGAGGGGATTCGGGCGGAAGACGGGAGTGGCGGTTGCCGGAGCCGCGACGGGCGCGTGCCCCGGCAACCGCCACACCTGACTAGTAGCGGTTGAGGGCGGGAAGTTCCGGAGCAGTCTTGATGACTGCCCCCGCGGTGGCTTCCCAGGCCTTCTTGTAGGATCCGTCCTTGGCGAAGGCTTCCAGCTGGTCGTTGATCCAGCCGCGGAAGACCTTGTCGTCCTTCTTCAGGCCGATGCCGTAAGGCTCCTTGGTGAACGTCTGGTCGGAGGCCAGTTTGAAGGCATCCGGTTCCTTGTTCACGAAGCCGGCGAGGATGACGTTGTCGGTGGTGATGGCTTCAACCTGCTTGTTGCGCAGCGGCTCGAGGCAAGCGGAGTACGTGGCGGCCGGAACAAGGACCGCTCCGTACTTGTCCACAATTGTGCCGGCGGGGGTGGAGCCGGTCACCGAGCAAACGTTCTTGCCCTTGACGTCTTCCGGCTTGGTGATGGACGTGTTGTCCTTGTTCACCATGAGCGACTGGCCTGCTTCGTAGTACGGGCCGGCGAAGTCGACTTCGGTCTTGCGCTTGTCGTTGATCGTGTAGGTGGCAATGATGATGTCCACCTTGCCCTGCTTGATGAACTGCTCGCGGTTGGCGGAGACAGTTTCAACCCACTCGATCTTGTCGGCGGGGATACCGAGCTTGCCGGCGACGAGCTTGCCGATTTCAACGTCGAAACCGACCGGCTTGCCGTCGAGGCCCTTCTGGCCGAACAGCGGCTGGTCGAACTTGGTGCCGATGGTGATCTTGCCTGCGGATGAAAGCTTGGCCATGGCAGTGTCGGCGGCGAAGCTCGGCTTTTCGGCCACGGGCGGGTTGGACGTGGAGGAGCTGCCGCCGCAGGCGCTCAGGCTGAGGGCCAGCGCTGCGGATGCGGCAACCAGAAGGGATTTCCTTCGGGTCAAAAATGCCTTCATGACATTCCTTTCATTGGACGGCCGCCTCGCGGCGGCCTGGGAGCGAACTCGGAGGGGACTCAGTGGGTGAGCAGCTTGGACAGGAAGTCCTTGGCCCGGCTGCTCTTGGGGTTGGTGAAGAACTCTTCGGGGGTCGCGTCCTCGACGATCTGGCCGTCGGCCATAAAGACCACGCGGTCTGCGGCCTTGCGGGCGAAGCCCATCTCGTGGGTGACCACGATCATGGTCATGCCTTCCTTGGCCAACTGGATCATGACGTCGAGGACTTCGTTGATCATCTCCGGGTCAAGGGCGGAGGTGGGCTCATCGAAGAGCATCACTTTCGGCTTCATCGCCAGGGCGCGGGCAATGGCCACGCGCTGCTGCTGGCCGCCGGAAAGCTGGGCCGGAAGCTTGGGAGCCTGGTGCCCGACGCCAACACGCTCCAGCAGGGCCATGGCGGCCTTGTCGGCTTCGGCCTTGGAGATGCCCTTGACCTTGATGGGCCCGAGCGTGACGTTCTCGAGGATCGTCTTGTGCGCGAAGAGGTTGAAAGACTGGAAGACCATGCCGACGTCGGCGCGCAGCTTGGCCAGTTCTTTGCCTTCTTCGGGCAGTTCCTTGCCGTCGATCTTGATGACGCCGTCGTCGATCGTCTCGAGGCGGTTGATGGCGCGGCACAGGGTTGACTTGCCGGAGCCCGACGGCCCGATGACAACGACAACCTCGCCCTTGCGGACGTTAAGGTTGATGTCCTTCAGGACGTGCAACTGGCCGTAATGCTTGTTGACGGCATTCAGGGAGACGAGCGCATCGCCGGGCACTTGAGTAGTCATAAGAAGAATCTAGCGAACATTGGCGGTATATGACTGCAATCACTCCGACTTCCTACAGATCGTGATTCAAGAGATACCTGCAGGTCAGAACTCTCGCGGCAGGTCCCGCTAGCCTCCCGCGAACGCAGCGGGCACGCAGCGGGCACGCGGCGGGCCGAAGGGCGTTGAAGGGGAATGCAAGGTGTTCCGAGTTACCCTGTGGGCATGAGTACCAATCCGCAGCACCGCCCAGGCCAGGACCCCAAGCAGGACCCTGCCGCAAAGCCGGCAACCGGAAAGCGCGAAACGCAGCCGGCAAACGGCATTCGGCACAAAGGCCCGCTGGAGCTGCGGCGCAAACAGGCCAAGGTCACGATGTCCGACCAGACGCTGCTTGACACCAAAGGCCCGGGACAATTCGTCCATACGGATCCGTGGCGCGTCCTGAGGATCCAGAGCGAATTCGTGGAAGGATTCGGGGCCCTCGCCGACCTCGGCCCGGCGGTGAGCGTCTTCGGCTCCGCACGCACCCTGCCCGGCAGCCTCAACTATGAACTCGCCGTCGAAGTCGGCCGGAAGCTTGCCGAGGCCGGTCTGGCCGTCATCACCGGCGGCGGCCCGGGATCCATGGAGGCCGCCAACAAGGGAGCCGTCCAGGGCAACGGCGTGTCGGTGGGGCTCGGGATCGAACTGCCCTTTGAGCAAGGCATGAACCAGTGGGTGGATCTGGGCATCAACTTCCGCTATTTCTTCGCCCGCAAGACCATGTTCGTGAAGTACGCCCAGGGGTTCATCGTTCTGCCCGGCGGGCTGGGAACCCTCGATGAGCTCTTCGAAGCGATGGTCCTGGTCCAGACTCGCAAGGTGACGTCATTCCCGATCGTGCTCGTGGGGACGGCCTTCTGGAGCCCGATGCTGGAATGGATTCAGACCACGCTCGTGTCCGAGGGCATGATGTCCGAGGAGGACCTCGACCTCGTACAGGTAGTGGACGATCCGGCGCTCGCCGTGGAGCTCGTGGTTGAGGGCGCCGCCCGGCACCGGAACCCGAACGGCAACAACCCCGGCCCGGGACCAGGCACCCACCCCCGGTAACGCCGCTCTGGGCTGAACTGCCAGGCTGGGTTGCCCGGCGGCCGGCTTCTGGCACGATGGGGTTGTGAGTTTCTTCCTGGTTTTCCTTGCGATAGCGCTAATCGGCGTCGCCGTCCTGCTCGGCACCGGCCTGGCATCGAAAGTCTTCCGCGGACGCGGCGGCCATGACGACGGCCAACCGCACGACGGCGGACGCCCGTTCCTTGACGACGGCTTCGACGAACCGGTTGCCAATCTGCCGCCGGTGCTGCTTCCTGCCGAGCCGGAACCGGCCGACGTCGACCGTCTCCGCTTTGCCATCGGCCTCCGTGGTTACCGGATGGACCAGGTAGACCAGGTGCTGGACGAGCTGCGCGACCGGCTCGCCGCCAAAGAAGTGAAGATCACGGAGCTCGGAGCGGAACTCGACCGCCTGCGGACCGCGCCGGAGCAAGCCCTTGAATAAGGAATCGGCGCATAAGGAAACGGCGCATACACCGATCAGCCCTGATCCCCTGCCGGCCGGCGGGCCTGTCCTGACACCGCCGGGCGTGAAATCCGCCGCCTGGCGCCGGATTGCCGCCGCCGGTGCCCGGGTGGCGCGGTGGCCGTGGTGGGTCCAGGTGGCAGGGCTCTACCTTGCCGCGCGGCTCGTCAGCGCCTGCATCTTCATGGCTGCGGCCCTGCACCAGGGCGTTAATCCGTGGTTTCCGGCCAAGCCGGACTACTGGTTGTTCGTCAACATCTGGGATGCCCGCTGGTACGGCGAAGTCCTGCAGAACGGCTACCCGGAGGTCCTGCCGACCGACGCGTCCGGCACCGTGCAGGAGAACGCCTGGGCTTTCTATGCGCTGTTCCCGATGCTGGGCCGGGTGGTTTCCGGCCTGACGGGGATGCAGCCCGCCTTTGCCCTGACACTCATCGCAGTGGTTTGCGGTCTGGCCGCGGCCCTGGTGGTCTACAGGCTCTTCCGGCAGATGGCTTCGCACCGCACCGCGCTGTGGGGGACAATCTTCTTCTCCACTTTCCCGGTGTCGCCGGTGCTGCAGGTGCCGTATGCGGAGTCCCTGAACCTTTTCCTGCTCGCGGCCGGACTGCTGCTTGTGGTGCAGCGCCGCTATCTGTGGGCTATGCCCGTCGTCGTGCTGATGTGCCTGTCCCGGCCCACCGGCGTGCCGTTCGCGGCCATGGTGGGGCTGCTGTTCCTCTACCGGGTGTGGCAGTTCCGCGCTGCCCACCGCAAGGGGGAGGCCAGCCACACGGCACGCGCCGGACAGGCAATCGCCGGACATGTAAGCACAGTGCCCCACAGCAAGCCGGAACTATGGTCCTTGGCCGGGCTGACCGCCGTCAGCGGGATCGGCGCCTTGCTCTGGCCCGCGATCGCCTGGGCCGTCACCGGAGACATCCAGGCCTATACCAAGACCGAATCCGTCTGGCGCGGCCACGACCTGGTGCCCTTCAAGCCCTGGTTCGACACCGGCATCCTGCTGTTCGGTCCGGCACTGGGTGTCTTGGCGCCGTTCGTGTTTGCCGCTGCCTTCACGCTCTTTATGATGTCCCGCCCGGTGCGGGCGCTCGGCCCTGAACTGCGCCTGTGGTGCGCCTGCTACCTGGGCTATCTGCTGATCTTCCTGCATCCGCAGACGAGCACCTTCCGGATGCTGCTTCCCCTCTTCCCGCTCGCCTTGAGCGCAGCCCTGATCTCCCGTTCCCGCGCCTACCGCGGCACCGTGGTGGTCATGTTCCTGCTGCTGCAAATTGTCTGGATCGTCTGGCTCTGGGCGTGGGCGCCGTTGCCCGGCGGAGGGGACTATCCGCCGTGACGGATGTTACCTTTCCGGGCCGCCGGCCCGGCATGGCACGGCGCGGCGGAAAGTCCAACGATTAGCTACCGGCGCGTTGTTACGCGATAATAGTTGGTAAGCAAGGACAAGAAGCAAACTGAGCTTATAGCCCTGATGGCTCCCATCACGGCCGCCGGGCAGCTTGTTTGACTAAGCGGACGCAGCCCGGCCGGGCTGGTAAGTCACTGGACTAATGGAGGGGATATTCCTTATGGCGGCTATGAAACCACGCACCGGCGACGGCCCGATGGAAGTTACCAAAGAGGGACGAAGCTTGATCATGCGTGTTCCGCTGGAAGGCGGGGGACGGCTCGTGGTCGAACTCAATTCTGCCGAAGCTACAAACCTGAAGGAATGCCTCGTAGGCGTTACCGAATAGCTTCACCGCACACTTTCGACAGAGGGCGGGATCCGCAGCCGGTTGGCTGCCGGTCCCGCCCTCTGTTTCGTTGTCCGGCCGTTCCCTGCCCCGGCAATGCTTCCTGACGGCCCTACTTCTTGACCGCGATCAGGAGGCCGTCGCCGGTGGGCAGCATGGCTGAAGCGAGGCGGTCGTCGTCGCAGATGGCCTTGCCCACCTGGCGAAGGACCACCGTGGTGGCGTCACGGGCGGCCGGGTTGGCGACGCGGTCTTTGTCCAGGGCGTCGTTGACGATCAGCAGGCCGCCTGATTTGAGCAGGCGGGTGGCCTGTTCCACATAGCCGGGGTAGTTCGGCTTGTCGGCATCGATGAACACGAGGTCGTAGGCGCCGTCGGTCAGCCGTGGCAGGACGTCGCCGGCCCGGCCGGAAATGGTGCGGGTGCGGTTGGCCGGGCTGCCGGCTTCCTGGAACGCCTCGCGGGCGGCCTTCAGGTGTTCGACGTCGACGTCGATGGTGGTCAGGACGGCCTGCGGCCCGAGGCCCCGCAGGATGCAGACACCGGACACCCCTGCACCGGTGCCGATCTCGACGGCGGTCTGCGCTTTCGAGGCAGCGGCAAGCACAGTCAGAACTGCCCCGACGCCGCGGCCCACCGGGGTGACGCCCAGTTCGAAGGACCGTTCGCGCGCGTGCAACAGGACCTCATCCTCGGCAGGCAGATCTTCTGCGTAGGACCAGCTCGTGGACTTGTCGGCGCTCATGAGGGGTATCGCTTTCTGGGCGGCAGGGGGGCGTATTCCCTCCAGCGTACTGTGTTCGGCGGGGCCCGGCCGGGAGGCGCCGCTGCTGCGGCTGTGATGGCGGACACCGCGGTTCCGCCGTGGGCTGAAGGCTCTTCTGCGTCAGGAAATTCCCAGCTTGATTTGAAATGATGATAGTCCGCTCATCCGCGTGGTGATCGGCGTCGAATCAAGGATGATGCAGGTGCTTGCAGCCGCAAGCACCGTCCACGGCGTAAGTGCCATCCATGAGGGGAGCGGACGATGTCGATTCAGGCAGCTGTCCCTGAAACTGAAGAGTCCCGGCTCACGGCCGATGCCGAATGGGTCCGGCCCAGCTGGGAAGAAGTGGTGACCAACCATTCCGCGAAGGTTTACCGCCTCGCGTACCGGCTGACGGGCAACAAGTTCGACGCCGAAGACCTGACCCAGGAAGTGTTCGTCCGGGTCTTCCGCTCACTCGAAAACTTCAAGCCGGGCACCCTGGATGGATGGTTGCACCGGATCACCACGAATCTCTTCCTGGACCAGGCCCGGCGCAAGAGCCGGATCCGCTTCGATGCGCTGTCAGAAGACGCCGAGTCGCGACTTCCCGGACGCGAGCCGGGCCCGGAGCAGAGCTTCGAATTCAACAATCTTGACCTCGATGTGCAGGCCGCCCTCGAAGAACTGCCGCCGGACTTCCGCGCCGCCGTCGTGCTCTGCGACCTCGAAGGCCTGTCCTACGACGAAGTGGCGGTTGCCCTTGGCATCAAACTCGGAACCGTGCGGTCCCGGATCCACCGCGGCCGAACCATGCTCCGCGAAAAGCTCGCGCACCGCGACCCGCGCCCCAAGCAGTCCCTGAAGCCGCGGCTGAAGATGCCGCGCATCGCCGGCCTCCTCTGAACCGGGCGATGGGTTTACTGAACAGATGGATGCGGGGCCGGCACGATCGGTGGCACCAGCACCTGGACTCCTGCACCGAGTGCCTGCTGCAGCGGCGCCGGGAGCGCCAGTATCTGGAACGCCTCCGCGGCGCCGAGGTGCCCCGGGCCAGCGACGACCTGACTGCGCGCCTGCTGGCCCGCACCGAGGAACTGGCTTCGGAACAGCCGGCACCGGAACCCGGCCCCCGGAGCCCCGCTCCGCACCGCGGGCTGCGGCTCTCGGCGCTCATCGCCGGGGGCTCCGCGGCCGCCGCGACCTTGCTGGCCGGCTCCGCCTACCTCATGGGCGGCGACACCACGCCGCTGGCGGAAGGGGCCCCGTCGTCCGCCTTCCTGCAGGAGGATCTACAGGTCAGTGAAGCAACCTCCGGCGGCGCCGGAGCCGTTACCTCCCGCTTGAGCGTCACCGGCGAACCGGACATCACTCCAGCCGGTGTGCTCACCGCGGCGCAGCTGAACGGGCTGCGGTCCCAAGGATGGACATGTCCCGAACTGCGCGAGCTGGGTTACCACTTGGTCTGGGCCAGGGGCAGTGTGGTGGCTGGCGGGGAGGTCCTGGAACTGCGGCTCACCGACGGACAGCACTTCGCGACGGTCCTGGAACAGCACAGCAGCCCGGACGCGCGGCAGCTGCCCGGCGCCACTGCGCCGGTGAACGTACTCACCGGCCGCCCCGCGGCCGCTGACGGCTTCACCTCGGTGGACGACGGGCTCTGGGTCAACACGGCAGCGCCCTTCCGTGCCATCTATCAGACGTCCTCCGCGACGTTCACCTACATTTCAGACCAGCCCGCCGAACAGGCAGAGGACGGCGTGGCGGCCCTGGTACAGTCCCGCTCCGGTGGCACCGCAGGGATTCCGGCCCACGGCACAGCAGCCCTTGGAGCCGGGGATGGCCAGGAGGACGGTCTCACCGCCCGGATGGGGCGCGGGCTGACCCGGATCCTGGAGTTCCTGGCACCGTAACGAGGGGATCTGCGCAAGGCCGCCGTCGTTTGGCGCCGCCGAATCGTCGCGGCTCCGGTTGAGAGGGTAATCTTCCTACAGTGCTTGGAATAAATGGACCGGAGTTCTTACTTCTGCTGATCATCGGCCTTCTGGTGATTGGTCCCAGCAGGTTGCCCGAATACACCCAGAAACTTGCCAATATCGTCAAGGAAGTCCGCCGCATGGCGTCGGGGGCGCGGGAGCAAATCAAGGAAGAAGTCGGCATCGACATCGATGACGTCGACTGGAAGAAGTATGATCCCCGGCAGTACGATCCGCGGAGAATCATCAAGGAAGCGCTGCTGGACGATGACAGCAAGCCGGTCAGCGCCGGTGCGCCGGCCGCAGTGTCAGTCGCCGCGGCGGCGGCCGCAGCCGCTGCGGACCGCCCTGCCCGTGTGATCGAGCGGCTGTCCGACGGCGAGTCCGCCCCGTTCGACTCCGAGGCGACCTAGAACCGGAACCCCTGCCGGACCGACCGCAGGGTCCGGTCAGCGCGGCCGGAGACCCAGGGACATGCCCAGCGCCGGGCCCGGCGGGTGGACATAGTCCGGTTATGTCCTGTCCCGGGTGCGGAGAATGGGCATGTCCTCCCGCGGAGCAGCCCGGCTCAACAACGCCGGACCCACACAACGCCGGACCCACACAACGCCGGACCCACACAACGCCGGAGCCGTCCGATGGGCCCGTCCAACGCCGGACCTGTCCAATGCTTAACCGGGCCGGCCCCAGGCGCCCATGCCGTGACGGTCCTCCCCGGTCGCTTCGGCGTCCGGCGCCAAACGGGCGCCGGAGTCCGGGCTTATCCCGGGCCGGCGGGAGGCCGGGCGGCTGGCAACCGGGAAGGAGCGCCCCCGCTGGCAGCCGGCGCCAGGCCAAGTAAACGAAATGCCCGCTGGACATGCCCCGCGCCGCGGCCAGCGGGTGGACATAGTCCGGTTATGCCCTGTCCCGGGTGCGGAGAATGGGCATGTCCTCCCGGTGCGAAAAGGCCCGGGCCCGGCTAAACACCCGACGAATAAGCGAAAATGACCCTAGGACCGGGGCGTCGGCTGGACCCAGGAGCTCGGTCAGCGCGGCCGGAGACCCAGGGGCATGCCTTTGAGCCCGCGCGGGACCGAGGCGAGCTTTCCGGCAATGTCCAGCAACGCCACGGCCGCTGGCGTCTCCGGGCGGCCCAGCACCAGCGGAACACCTTCGTCCCCGCCCTCACGGAGCAGGATGTCCAGCGGGATCTGGCCCAGCAGGGGGACCACGGTACCCACCGTGGCGGACAACCGCTCGGCGAGCACGGCGCCGCCGCCGCTGCCGAACAATTCCATCCGGCCGCCGTCGGGCAATTCCAGGTAGGACATGTTCTCCACCACTCCGGCGACTGTCTGCCCGGTCTGCGTCGCGATGGCGCCGGCCCGTTCGGCGACGTCTGCGGCGGCCGTCTGCGGCGTCGTCACCACGAGGATCTGCGCCTTGGGCAGCAGCTGGGCCACGGAGATGGCGATGTCGCCGGTGCCGGGCGGCAGGTCCAGGAAGAGGGCGTCGAGGTCGCCGAAGTACACGTCGGTGAGGAACTGTTCCAGGGCCCGGTGCAGCATAGGTCCGCGCCAGGCGACCGGCTGGTTGCCGGTGACGAACATGCCGATCGAGATGACTTTGACGCCGTAGGCCACGGGCGGCAGGATCATGTCATCGACCCGGGTGGGGGTCTGGGTGATGCCCATCAGCCCCGGCACGGAGAAGCCGTAGACGTCCGCGTCCACTATCCCCACCCGCAGCCCCTGGGCGGCCAGCGCGCAGGCCAGGTTTACGGTGACCGATGATTTTCCGACGCCGCCCTTGCCGCTGGCGACGGCGTACACCTTGGTCAGCGAGCCGGGGTCGTTGAACGGGATTCCGCGCTGCCCGCCCGCGCCGCGGAGCTGCTCCTTGAGTGCGTCGCGCTGCACCTGGGTCATGACCTTGAGCTCGACGTCGACGGCGGTGACCCCCGGCACAGCGGACAGCGCCGCCTCGCAGTCGGCGATGATGGTGCCGCGCAGCGGGCAGCCCGCGATGGTGAGCAACACGGCGATCCGCACCTGGCCGGCGTCGGAAATCTCCACGGTGTCCACCATGCCCAGCTCGGTGATGGGACGGCGGAGCTCGGGATCGATCACGGTGGTCAGGGCGGTGTGCACCGCTTTGTTCATCGGGGAGTCCGCAGGGGAGCCCGGGGACGAGCCCACAGGTGTGTCCAGCGGTGTGCCGTCCGGGGTGGTGCTCATGCGGTGAATGCTCAGCTTTCGGGGAAGGTGCGGTGCTCGGGCGGGCCGGCCGTGTCGGCTCCTGCGTCCGGCGTACTGTCGGGCCCCGGCTCCGGCTTGCTGATCGATTTGCCGTCCGATTTGCCGTCCGGCTTGCTGCCGGTCTTGACCCGGGGGATCTGCTGGGTCCGGGGGCTGCGCTGCTTGTCGCGGCGATCCTTCAGCTTCTCCTTGACCTTGTCCCGCGGGGACTCGTGGACCCCTGCGGCCGGATCGTGGGTGCGCAATTCCTCCTGCGCCTCCAGCATGTCCTCCAGCAGGCTGCGCAGCTCCGCCCGGACGTAATCGCGGGTGGCGACCTCACGCAGGGCGATGCGCAGCGAGGCCAGTTCCCGGGTCAGGTACTCGGTATCGGAGAGGTTGCGCTCGGCACGCTGGCGGTCCTGCTGCAGCGAAACGCGGTCCCGGTCATCCTGCCGGTTCTGGGCGAGCAGCAGCAGCGGCGCGGCGTAGGAAGCCTGGAGCGAGAGCATCAGGGTCAGCAGGGTGTAGCCGAGGGCGCGGGAGTCGAACTGCCACTCCACCGGGGCAAAGGTGTTCCAGACCAGCCAGACGACGACGAACACGCTCATGTAGACCAGGAACTGCGGCGTGCCCATGAACCGGGCAAAGCCTTCCGTGGTCTGGCCGAAGGCATCCGGGTTGGGATTGAACTTCGGCAGGATCCGCTGGCGGCCGCTCAGGGGCGTATCGAGGCTTCCCTTGGCCGTTTTGCTGCCCGGCCGGACCTGGGGGTTCCTGGGTGCGCTGTTATCAGCCAATGCGGCCTCCAAGCTTCCTTATCGGGACATCGTCCTCGTGGGCGCGCCAGTCATCGGGCAGCAGATGATCCAGCACATCGTCAACAGTCACCGCCCCCACAAGCCGACCGTCGCTGTTGACGACGGGGAGCGAGTTGAGGTTGTACGTGGCCAGTGTGCGGGCCACCTCGCTGATGTGGGCCTGGTCCGACACCGGCTCCAGGGTCTTGTCCACCAGGTTGCCCAGCGGTTCGGGCGGCGGGTAGCGCAAGAGCTGCTGGATGTGGACGACGCCGAGGAAACGGCCGGTGGGCGTCTCCAGCGGGGGCCGGGCGATGAAAATCGATGACGCCAGCGCCGGGGAAAGCTCCTCGCGGCGGACGTGGGCGAGGGCCTCCGCGACCGTGGCTTCCGGGGGAAGGATGACCGGGACCGGGGTCATCAGGCCGCCGGCGGTGTCCTCGTCATATTCGAGCAGGCGGCGGACGTCTTCGGCGCCTTCGGGCTCCATCAGCTGCAGCAGCTGTTCGGCCTGGGCACTGGGGAGTTCGGCGAGGAGATCGGCGGCGTCGTCGGGATCCATTTCCTCCAGCACGTCCGCGGCACGGTTCACGTCGAGGGCGGAAAGGATTTCCACCTGGTCGCCTTCCGGCATTTCCTGGAGGACGTCGGCGAGCCGCTCGTCCTGAAGTTCGCTGGCAACCTCGAAGCGTCGCTTGTCGCTCATCTCCTGGAGTGCCTCGGCGAAGTCGGCCGGCTTCAGGTCCTCGTGGTTCGCGACGAACTGGGTGGCGGCCTGGGGCTCGGTCCGTGCACCCTGCTGCGCGTCGGCCCAGTCGATGATCATGGTCTCGTTGCGGCGCAGCCTGCTCAGCGGGGAGAGGGAATGGCCGCGGCGGACAAAGAGCTTGCTGACAACCCAGTCGCCGGAGCGGTGTTTGTCCATCGCGATGTCCTCGATGGTTGCATCCCCGCTGCCGTCGGCGAGGGTCACGCGGCGGTCGAACATCTCGGCCACCACAAGGGTCTCGGCGCCGCGCTGCTCGAAGCGGCGCAGGTTGACGAGTCCCGTGCAGATGATCTGGGTCGGGTCGATCGAGGTGATCCGGGTCATCGGCACGAAGACACGTTTCTTTCCGGGAACCTCGACGACGATGCCCACCACATGAGGGGCGCCCCGGTTGCCGCGGGAGAGCACAACGACGTCGCGCAGCCGGCCGAGACGGTCGCCCAGTGGGTCGAAGACATCCAGTCCGAGGAGGCGCGCGACAAAGACCCGCGAAAGATTTGTGCTCACCTGTACAGGCTACCCAGTCTGCTCTCTTTTAGCTGAATTTGCAGGCGGTGCCCAGCTGGATAGGTAAGAATGGGAATATGTCAAACATTTTTGGTGCCCCCAGGGCTGGCGCCCCCAACGGCCCGGACGAGGCACGCAGCGTCCCAAAGGGCGACACCGTCGGTTCCTACAACTCCTACCTGGATGCCCAGAAGGCGGTGGACTACCTCGCGGACCAGCAGTTCCCGGTGCAAATGGTCTCGATCGTGGGCAACGACCTCAAAATGGTGGAGCGGGTGACAGGCCGGCTCACCTACCCCCGCGTTGCCCTCTCCGGCGCGCTGAGCGGCATGTGGTTCGGCCTGTTCGTCGGCATCATGCTCTCCTTCTTCTCCACCACCGACGGCACAATCTCGATCGTGACGTCGGTGCTGATGGGTGCGGCGTTCTTTATGCTTTTTGGCATTGTCACCTACGCCATGCAGCGCGGAAAGCGTGACTTCACGTCGACCAGCCAGGTGGTGGCGACCAATTACGACGTCGTGGTCTCCTTCGAAGCAGCGAATGAGGCGCGCCGGCTGCTCCACCAGCTCCCGATGACGCAGAGTGATGCCTCCGTTTCCGCCGGGGCCGCCGGCTACGCCCAGCACCAGCCGTACCAGCCGGGTCCGGAGCAGGGACCCCAGCAGCCCGGCCAGCAGGGCCACGTCCCGCAGCGCCCCGCGGGCTGGAATGACCCCTACGGTCAGGGGACTCCCGAGGATGACCGGCAACCGGCCGCAGGCCAGCAGGCTGAGCCGACCCGGCCGCGGGCTGTGGGTCTGGATGCCGGAACTGCCGCCGGCGCACCGGCGGAGGAGCCGAAGGAGGAAGAGGCCGCCAAGCCGGCCGGGTTCGCGTATCCGGACCTGCCCGACGGCCGCCCGCAGTACGGTGTCCGCGTCACCGACGCGCCCAAGCAGGAACCGGGCCAGGACAGCTCTCAGCACTAGCCGGCGCTGCCAGGTCAAGGCATCGGCCCGCGCACACAGAAAGCCCCGTCCTGAGTACCGGACGGGGCTTTCTGCTGGATTTTCCGCGGCCGCTGTACGCCGCGGGCCGGCGGTGGAACTAGGAGGTCTGGCCGTTGGCTTCCTGGTAGATGCCCGCCATCCAGGACTCGACGTCGTCGGCCTTACGCGGCAGGGCGGCGCTGAGGTTGACCGGACCGGACGCGGTCATAAGGATGTCGTCCTCGATGCGGACGCCGATGCCGCGGTATTCCTCGGGGATGGCGAGGTCCTCGTCCTTGAAGTACAGTCCGGGTTCGATCGTGAAGACCATGCCTGGGGTGAGGACGCCGTCGAGGTACAGTTCCCGCTTTGCCTGGGCGCAGTCGTGCACGTCCAGGCCCAGGTGGTGGCTTGTGCCGTGCGGCATCCAGCGGCGGTGCTGCTGGCCCTCGGCGCTGATGGCTTCCTCTACGGAGACCGGCAGCAGGCCCCAGCCGGCCAGCCGTTCCGCCAGCACGGTGGTCGCGGCGGTGTGGATGTCGCGGAACCTGGTGCCGGGCTGGGCTGCAGCGAAGCCGGCGTCGGCGGCGTCGAGCACTGCCTCGTAGATCTTGCGCTGGATATCGGAGAACGTGCCGTTGGCCGGCAGGGTGCGGGTGATGTCCGCGGTGTAGAGCGAGTCTGCCTCAACGCCGGCGTCGAGCAGCAACAGTTCGCCGGCGTTGACCTTGCCGGTGTTCCGGGTCCAGTGCAGCACGGTGGCGTTGTTGCCGGAGGCCGCAATGGTGTCGTAGCCGAGCTCGTTGCCTTCCTCCCGGGCCCGGGCGAAGAACGCGCCTTCGACGACGCGCTCTCCGCGCTGGTGGGTCAGCGCCCGGGGCAGGGCCTTGACCACCTCGGTGAAGCCCTGCACGGTAGCTGCCACGGCAGTCTTCATCTGCTCGATCTCCCACTCGTCCTTGAGCAGGCGCAGCTCGGAGAGGGCCTCGGTGAGCTTCTCGTCGAGTGCGTCAAGGATGCCCAGGTCCAGGTTCTCCGGGTCCTTGGCCGTGTTGTAGCGGGCGGTGTCCACGAGGGCATCGATGTTCTCGTCGACCTTGCGCACTAGACGGATGGAGATGCCGCCGATTTCGGGGGCGCCCACGTTCTTGGTGATACCCAGCTCGAGGTCGCTGATGTCCGCGGTGTCCAGGCCGAGACGGGCCTTGAACTGGGAGAGGGTGGGCCGGGCCCCGATCCAGAACTCGCCCGAGCGGGAGTCTGCGTAGAACTGCTCGGTGTCGCGGCCGGCCAGCGGACGAAAGTACAGCGTCGCGTGGTGGTGTCCGCCGTCGTCGCCCTTGCTAGTCTCCACGGGCTCCAGGATCAGCACAGCGTCGGGCTCGTGGTCCAGGCCGAGGCCGGTGAGGTGCGCGAAGCCGGAGTGCGGGCGGAAGCGGTAGTCGCAGTCGTTGGAGCGGACCTTCAGCGGACCGGCGGGGATGACCAGGCGTTCGCCTTTGAACTGCTCTGAGATGGCGCGGCGGCGGGTGGCGGCATGGGCGGCGACGGCGTCGCGTTCCGGCAGCTCCTCCCGGGACGGTGCCCAGTTGCTGGCCATAAACGCCTTGAAGGCGTCGGAATTGGGCCGCTGTGAGCGGTTGTTGACGCGCTCGTCGAGGGGCTGGGAAGCGGAGACTGGGGTGTTATCTGCATCGTTCACGCATCCATAGTCTCACCAGCGGAGCGGCTTAGGCCAACAGAATGCCGGCGCCTATCTACTAGGCTGGTGGGGTGAGGATAGACCTGCATGCCCACTCGAACGTTTCCGACGGCACCCAAGCGCCCGGCGCGGTGATGGCCTCGGCGGCGGCGGCGGGGCTCGACGTCGTCGCCCTGACCGACCATGACTCGACCGACGGCTGGGGCGAGGCGGCGCCGGCGGCCCGGGAACACGGGGTTGCGCTGGTTCCCGGCATGGAGATCTCCTGCCGGACGGCCGAAGGTATCAGCGTCCACCTGCTTTGCTACCTGCATGACCCGGCGCACCCCGGCCTGCTGGAGGAAATCACCAAGGCCAAGGACGCGCGCTTCACCCGGGCCGAACGGATGGTCAGCCTGCTCGCGGAGGACTATCCGCTGAGCTGGGACGACGTCATCCACCATGTGGCGCCCGGTGCCACCCTGGGCCGGCCGCACATCGCTGACGCGCTGGTCGCCGCGGGCGTGGTCGCGGACCGCACCGAAGCGTTCGAGTCCATCCTGACCTCGCACTCGCGCTACTTCGTGCAGCATTACGCGCCGGACCCGGCACTCGCCGTCGAACTGGTCCGTGCGGCCGGCGGTGTGCCGGTCTTCGCCCACCCGGTGGCGTCGTCCCGTGGACGGATCGTTGGGGAGCGCACCTACCAGGAGATGATCGACGCCGGCCTGGCCGGCCTGGAGATCTACCACCGGGACAATCCCGAGGAAGGCCGGACGTTCCTGCGCGGGCTCGCCCGGCGGCACGGCCTGCTGGTGACGGGGTCCTCCGACTATCACGGGGCCGGGAAACCGAACCTGCTGGGCGAGAACCTGACCTCGCCGGAGGTCTTTGCCCGGATCGAGGAACTGGGCACCGGAACACCCGTGGCCCGCTGACACTCTTCGACCCTGCTGCGAGTTAGTTGGGTGGGAAGACGGTGAACTCGGCGTGCGGGGCGAGGCGTTTGCCCATGACGTCGATCGCGGGCTGGTTCTGGTCCACGCACACGAACCTGCGGTCCAGCTTCGCGGCGACGGCGCCGAGCGTCCCGGAGCCGGCGAAAAAGTCCAGGCACCAGTCGCCGGGGCGGCTGGAGGCTGCCACCACCCGGCGGATCAGGCCTTCGGGCTTCTGCGTCGGGTAGCCGGTCTTCTCCTTGCCGGTGGGCGAGACGATGGTGTGCCACCAGACGTCGGTGGGCAGTTTGCCGAGTTCGCGTTTGGCCGGTGTGACCAGGCCGGGCGCCATGTACGGCTCGCGGTCCACCTCTGCGCTGTCGAAGTGGTACCTGGCCGGATTCTTGACGTATACGAGGATGTTGTCGTGCTTGGTGGGCCAGCGGTACTTGGCCCGCGCGCCGTAGTCATAGGCCCAGATGATCTCGTTCAGGAAGCACTCGCGGCCGAAAATGGCGTCCAGCATCACCTTGGCGTAGTGCACCTCCCGGTAATCCAGGTGCAGGTACAGGGTGCCGTCATCGGCGAGCAGCCGCCACGCCTCGACGAGCCGCGGCTCCAGGAAGGACCAGTAGTCGCTGAAGGCGTCGTCATATTTGTGCAGGGCGCCCTTTATCGTGTCGTAGGATCTGCCCTTGAAACCGACCCGGTCGCCCTCGCCGCCGGCGTTGAGCACCATCCTGGTTTCCTGGCGCTTCTGGACCCGGCCGGTGTTGAACGGCGGGTCCACATAAATCAGTGTGAAGGCGCCGTCCGGCAGCGTGGGGAGGTAGTCAGCGTTGTCCGCGTGTACCACCAGGTTGCTGCCGTCCGGCGCCCAGACGGTGTCAGTCATGGAGGGGTTTAGGCCTCGGTGCTGCCGGGCCGGGTGGTGCCCTGCTGGGCCTCGCCGGCGACCACTTCGCCGTTGCGGCGGCGGGTGCGGGTCCGGTTGCGGCGTGCGCGGGTGGCGCGGTCCACCTCGGTGGGCGGCTTGACGGCTGCGACGGCTGCCTTCTGCTCTGCGGCCGGGCTGCTCGTTGCTTCGGCGTCGGAGGGACGACGGCGGTCTCCCGACCGTCCACTGTCCCGTCCGCCGCCGGCGCTGCCGCTGCGGCGGGTGTCGCGGCCGCCGGAGCGTGCGGTGTCGCGGCCCCCGTCCCGACCGCCGGTGCTGCCTGCCTCGCGTCCGCCGCTGCGGGAACTGTCACGGCCGCCGCTGGCTTGGCCGCTGCGGGGGGAATTCTTCTTGCCGGTCTCGCCGAGGTCCTCGAGGACTTCCGCATCGACGCCGGCCAGAACCCGCTTGTCGCGCGGCAGACGGCCCTTGGTGCCCGCCGGGATGTCGAGCTCCTCGAAGAGGTGCGGCGAGGAGGAGTAGGTTTCCACCGGCTCCGGGACACTCAGGCCGAGGGCCTTGTTGATCAGGCCCCAGCGGGGCATGTCATCCCAGTCGACGAACGTCACGGCGGTGCCCTTGTTGCCGGCGCGGCCCGTACGGCCCACGCGGTGCAGGTAGATCTTTTCGTCTTCGACGCACTGGTAGTTGATGACGTGGGTGACGTCGTCGACGTCGATGCCGCGGGCGGCGACGTCGGTGGCTACGAGGACGTCCACCTTGTTGTTGCGGAACGCGCGCAGCGCCTGCTCGCGGGCGCCCTGGCCCAGGTCGCCGTGGATGGCGGCGGCGGCGAAGCCGCGGTCCACGAGTTCCTCGGCAACCTTTGCGGCGGTGCGCTTGGTCTTGGTGAAGATGATGGTGCGGCCGCGGCCGCGGGCCTGCAGGATGCGGGCGACAACCTCGATCTTGTCCATGCTGTGCGCACGGTAGATGAGCTGGCGGATGTCGCGCTTGGTCAGGCCCTCATCGTCCGGGTCGGCGGCGCGGATGTGAGTCGGCTTCGTCATGTACCGGCGGGCCATCGCGATGACCGGGCCGGGCATGGTGGCCGAGAACAGCAGGGTCTGTCGGACAGCCGGGGTCCCGGCGATTAGGGTCTCGACGTCCGGGAGGAAGCCAAGGTCCAGCATTTCGTCGGCCTCGTCAAGGATGACCATCTTGACGTTCTGGAGCACGAGGTGCTTCTGCTTGTAGAGGTCGATGAGGCGGCCGGGGGTACCGACGACGATCTCGACGCCCTTCTGCAGGGCCTCGACCTGGGGCTCATAGGCGCGGCCGCCGTAGATCGTGGTGATGCGGGCGTTGCGCTTGCGGGCGGCGTTCTGCAGGTCGCTGGCGACCTGCACGGCGAGCTCGCGGGTCGGCACAATCACGAGGGCCTGCGGGGCGCCCGGGGCGGGCAGCTGGTCGAAGCCGGCGTCGTCCGGTCCGACGACGCGCTGCAGCGCCGGAATGCCGAACCCGAGGGTCTTGCCGGTGCCCGTCTTGGCCTGGCCGATGATGTCGTGGCCGGAGAGGGCCACGGGCAGCGTCATGGACTGGATCGGGAAGGGGTGGGTGATGCCGGCGTCGGCAAGGGACTCCACGATATCGGCGCGGACGTTGTAGTCGGCGAAGGTCTTCTCGGCAATCTCGTGCGGCTTTTCGTCCGAGATGATGGTCTCTTCCGGCTCAAGCGATTCCGTTCCGGATTCGTCGGTCAGAAGCTGGTGCGTGTGCAATTCACTCACAGGGGAGTTTCCTTATTCATTTTGGGCTGCGCTGCTTGCTCAACGGGGCCGGCCGGGAGGCCGTTCCGGAGCACGCTCAGGCGCGCAGGCAATTCCAGTGGAAGCCGATCGCGGGCTATCTAAATACTGGCACTGGGGACCAGCGGGTGTATCTCAAGATCGCGTAGGGGCGGGCTTGTTGAATTCGAGAATCATGGAAATCAACGACCGGGCATCCATATCTACCCTTCCAGTCTAGCTGTACGCGGCCCGGAACCTTGACTGGCTGTGCCAGTTCGGCCCCGTCGCGGCCCGTCGCGGCGCAATTGCGCCGCGGAATGGCCGCCGAGCGTCAGCCCGCGAGCTCCAGCCGGACTTCCCGGGTGATGATATCGGAGGACACGATCCGGACCCGGACCTGGGTGCCGGATTCCAGCTCGCCGGGGCAACGCGCGGTGACCGCAGGCTCCGCGATCTGGACGATTCCGGAGGGGCCGCCGCCGTTTCCGTTTGCTTTTCCGGAGGCCCCGTTGCCGTTACCGTTCCTTCCGTTCTTGGCGGGCTTGGACCCGGAGATGACCACCGCATCGAATTCCTGGCCGATGTGGTTGATCAGCAGCGCCGCCTCGACGGTGTCGAGTGAGAGGCGTTCCAGCCTCGCGGCCAGCTGGTCCGACGCGGCCATGATCGAGGGAAGTGAAGGGAGGGCCTCGCGGGCCCAGGCCGGGACGTCCGTGCCGTTGCTGAGCGCCTCGCAGATGACCAGCACAAAGCGGTCGATCAGCCGGCGCAGCGGCGCGGTGGAGTGGGCATAGGCGGCGCCGATGGCGGCCTGGACGGCGGCGTCCGGCACTGTTCCGTCAAAGGGGGTATAGCCGGCGCCGCGGAACAGCATGCCGGCGGAGTGTACGATCGCCAGCTGCTGGGGGTCCGTGGGGTCAAGGGTGCGCAGGTACTCGCCGTAGCTCATCTGCCCGTCCCAGGGTTTGCCGAGGGCCCGGGTCTGGCGGTGGAAGTGCGCCAGGGAGTTCTCATCCGGGGCGGGCATGGTGCGCAGGATCCCGACCTTGCCTTCGAGCATGATCCCCGCGGCGGCCATCCCGGTCATGAGTGAAATCTGGGCGTTCCAGTCCTCCACCGGCAGCGGCGGGACCGCCACGATCCGGTAGCCGCCGTCGGGCAGCTGTTCGATTTCCTGTTCCGGCATGTTCAGGCTGGCGCCGCCGCGGAGCCGTTCCAGCTCCACCCGCTTTATCCCCACTTCCTTGAGTAGCTGCAGCACGGGAGCCGCGGTGCCGGCGTCGAGCTCGGCCTGGACACCCTTGTAGCTGAGCTTTGCCCGGCTGCGGACCTGCGCCCGGCGCACCAGCACGGCAGCGACCTCGGCGGCGGCATCGAGCTCGAATTCCCATACGAAGGCGGCACACAGCTGACCGGCGAGCAGGCTACCGGCTGCTTCGCTGATGACTTCCGGATGCAGCGGGATCCGGCCGTCCGGGGTGTAGAAGGTCTGGCCGCGGCGGCGGGTTTCGGCGTCGAGCGCCCCGCCGGGCGCCACAAAGGAGGGGACATCGGCGATGGCATAGAACACCTTGTAACCGTCGCCGGAGCGGTCGATGAAGAGGGCCTGGTCCAGATCGGTGGAGGACTCCGGATCGATGGTCACGAACTCGATATGCGTGAAATCCAACTCCGGCAGCTCGTGCCCGGCCACGGCCTCCTTGGCTTCCCGGAGCGCGTCCTTGGGGAAAGGTCCCGGCAGTTCCAGCGTGGTGCGCAGCGTGGTCAAGGCCGCGGCAAGCTGGTTCTCCTGCTGGTGGATGCCGGGGGTCAGGCGATGATGGGACACGAAAATCAGATTAGCCCGAATCCCGCGATTAGTCTTGGATCATGAGCACATCCCCGTCCGATCCTGCCCGCTACAACAGCTTCCTGATGGATCTGCTCGGTGTGATGGCCTACGGCGAGCTTTCGGCCTTCGAGCGGCTGTCCTCCGATGCCCGGTATTCGCCCACCCTGCACGACCGTGCGGTGCTTGCCCGGATCGCCGTGATCGAGTTCCAGCACTACGAACTGGTCAGCGCACGGCTGGAGGAGATGGGTTTTGATGCGGAGGCCGCCATGCTGGCCTTCCAGCCGTCCGTGGACCACTTCCACCAGCGCACCCGCCCGGCAGACTGGTTCGAATCCCTGATGAAGGCCTACGTGATCGACACGGTCTCCGCCGATTTCTACCGTGCCGTGTCGCGCCACGTCGACGACTCGACCCGGGAGCTCGTGGAGCGGATCCAGTCCGACGAAGCGGCCACCGCGGTGCTGCGCGAGCGTCTCAGGGAGGCCCTTGGACATGACCCGCGGCTGGCGTCGCGGCTGGCCCTGTGGGCGCGGCGGCTGCTGGGGGAGGCCCTGACCCAGGCGCAGCGGGTGGGCTCCGAGCACGCGTTCCTCGGCGGCCTGACTGGCGTCGACGAGGAACGGTCAAAGGAGCTGGTCCGCGGGCTGACGGCCGAACTGGCCGCCGGGCACTCGAGCCGGATGAAGCAGCTGGGGTTGACCGGCTGATCCCGATCAGGGCTCTGCCCCGGCAGACCCGGCTCAGGCCTCCGCGGCGTCGAGTGCGGCCAGCAGGGCGCGGGCGGCGTCCGCGGGATCATCGGCCTCGGTGATCGCCCGGACCACGACGATCCGGCGGGCGCCGGCCGCCACCACCTGCTCCACATTGCCCAGGTCGATGCCGCCGATCGCGAACCACGGGACCATGCCGTTGACGGTGCCGTCGGCCCCGTCGCGGACCGTGGACTCGGCCCGGCGGACAGCCTCCGCGGCATACCGCACCAGATCCAGCCCGACGGCGGCGCGCCCCGGCTTGGTGGGCGTGGCCCACACGGGCCCCACGCAGAAATAGTCCAGCCCGCTGCGGCCGGGGGAGGCGGCAATCGCGGCGTCCACTTGTTCGGGGCTGTGGGTGGAGAGTCCGATCGCGGTGCCCGTGCCGAGGATGGTCCGGGCAGCCTCAAGCGGGAGGTCCTTCTGCCCGATGTGGAATACCGGCGCCCCCGAAAGCGACGCAATGTCCGCCCTGTCATTGACCGCCCAGAGGCGGCCGTGACGCTGGGCGGCGTCGTGCAGCACCTCAAGCAGCCCGAGTTCCTCGGCCGCCTCGATGGACTTGTCGCGAAGCTGGATGATGTCGACGCCGCCGGCAAAGGCGGCATCAACGAAGGCTGCAAAGTCTCCGCGGTCCTTGCGGGCGTCGGTGCACAGGTAGAGGCGGGCGGTGGTGTGGACGGCATCCTTGCTCATGCCCCAAGACTAGTTCCTCTAAACTGGGGCCATACCGCGGGAGCCCGCTGCAACCGACCGCCACCGGTGTTCGGCGCCGGAGGGGCTGAGAGGGCGTCAGAGCCGACCGCTTGACCTGATCCGGCTAGTACCGGCGTAGGGAAGGAATCCTCGATGGTCCCACCATCCGCCCCGGCTGCTCCCGGGCTTCACGGCGCTGTTCATGACTCCACGGCCGGGAAATATTACGACGTGGCCGTGATCGGCGGCGGCGTGGTGGGCCACGGCATCGCCTGGGCCGCGAGGCAATCGGGCCGATCCGTCGCCCTGATCGACGACGCCCCCGGCAGCGGCGCCAGCTGGGCCGCCGCGGGCATGCTCGCCCCCGTGAGCGAACTCCACTATCGGGAGGAGGACCTCCTGGAACTTATGCTCGAATCCTCCCGCCTGTGGCCTGGCTTCGCCGCCGGACTCGACGGCAGCCCCGGGGGCCCCCGTCTCCCCGGGGAGACCGGTCCCCCCGGCGAGCCGGGAACGGGCACCGGCTACCTCACGACGTCGACCCTCGTCATCGGGGCCGACGCCGCCGACCGCCGGGCGCTCGCGGACCTGCGGGCGGTGCAGCAGTCGTGCGGCCTGACCGTGGAGCCGCTGACCGTCCGCGGGGCGCGCGGACGCGAACCCCTGCTCAGCCCGGGGATCTCCTGCGCCTTCGACATCCCCGCCGACCATCAGGTGGACCCGCGCCGGCTTCTTGCCCGGATCGCGGCGCTGCTGGCGGCGGGCACCCGGTACTCCGCTGTTCCCCGCCGCGCTGCCGGACTGCTCTGGGAGGGCGACCGCGTCAGCGGAGTCGGCCTGGCCGGCGGCGGGACGGTCCGGGCAGGGGAAACGGTGGTGGCCAACGGGCTGGGCGCCGCCGGGCTGGCCGGACTGCCGTCCGGGCTAAACCTGCCGCTCCGGCCGGTCCACGGCGACATCCTCCGGCTCCGGGTGCCCGCCCACCTGCGGCCGCTGCTGGGATCCACCGTGCGCGGCCTTGTCCGCGGGGTGCCGGTCTACATTGTCCCGCGGGAGGACGGGACGGTGGTGATCGGGGCGACCCAGCGTGAGGACGCTCTCTCCGACGGAGGCCGCGCAGGCGGCGCCGTCTCCGCCGGGGGCGTCTACCAGCTGCTGCGGGACGCGCAGCAGCTGGTCCCCGCCGTCGCCGAACTGGAGCTGCTCGAGGCGACCTCGCGGGCACGGCCCGGAACACCGGACAACGCCCCGCTGCTGGGCCGGGTGCGCGACCGGGCCCCTGGCCGCGACGGGGACGTCGGAGGCCTGATCATCGCCACCGGATTCTTCCGGCACGGCATCCTGCTGACCCCCGCGGCCGCGGAGATCTGCCGGGAGCTGCTGGACGGCACCGCGGACCCGCGCTGGGCGCGCTTCCGGCCCGACCGGTTCCCTGCCCGCTGCCCAAACCCCGGCCCCCATGACACCCGCCCGCACCCGGAGCACAGCAAGGAAACGGCATGAACATCAGACTCAACGGAACAGAGCACACGCTCCCCGACGGCGCCTCCGTCAGCACCCTGGTCAGCAAGGTCACCGGGCGCACGCTGGCCCCGAACGGCCAGTCCGCCGACGGCAGCAAGCTTGGTGTCGCGGTGGCACGCAACGCCGAGGTGGTGCCCCGCAGCCAGTGGCACGGCACCGCGCTCGCCGACGGCGATGACGTCGAGCTGGTCACGGCGGTGCAGGGAGGATGAGCAACATGGAAGCAACCACACGTGCAGCAGCCCCGGTGGTATCCCCGGGCATCAACGATCCGTTGACGGTCGACGGCGTGCAGCTGGGATCGCGGCTGATCATGGGCACCGGCGGGGCGCCGAGCCTGGACGGCCTCGGGGCCGCGCTCCTGGCGTCCGGCACGGAACTGACCACGGTGGCCATGCGCCGCTACTCGCCCGCCGAGGCCGGCTCGCTCTTCCAGCTGCTCGCGGACCAGAACATCCGGGTGCTGCCAAACACCGCGGGCTGCTTTACCGCCAGGGACGCCGTGCTGACCGCCGAGCTGGCACGCGAAGCCCTGGAAACGGACTGGGTGAAGCTGGAGGTGATCGCCGACGAGCACACCCTGCTGCCGGACGCCGTGGAACTGGTGGACGCCACCGAGCAGCTCGTAGGCCGCGGCTTCAAGGTTTTTGCGTACACCAACGACGACCCCGTACTGGCCCTGCGGCTGGAGAACCTCGGCGCCACCGCCGTGATGCCGCTCGGCGCGCCGATCGGCACCGGGTTGGGCATCCTCAACCCGCACAACATTGAGCTGATCGTCTCCCGCGCCTCCGTGCCCGTGGTCCTGGACGCCGGAATCGGGACCGCCTCGGACGCGGCCCTGGCCATGGAGCTTGGCTGTGATGCCGTGCTGCTGGCCACAGCCGTGACCCGGGCGCAGAATCCGGCGCTGATGGGGGAGGCCTTCAAGCATGCGGTGATCGCCGGTAGGCTGGCGAAAAGGGCCGGAAGGATCCCGCGCCGGGAGCACGCGCTGGCATCCTCCGCCATGGAAGGCCGGGCCGAGTTCCTCTAGGGGTTCTCCGGCCGGGCCAGCAAAACCGGACCAGCAGGGGAGCCAGCTATGGCAGCCACGGACGATGTTCTCAGCCGGAGCCGGATCGACGCCGCCCTGGCGGGCCTGCCGGACTGGAGATACCGCCTCGGCGGGCTGATGACGGTCTACAAGGCGCCCACGCCGGCCGTCGCGCTCGAGCTGATCGCCGCCGTCGGACGCTTGGCCGACGAACAAAACCACCACCCGGACCTCGACTGGCGCTACACCAGGGTGTTTCTTCGGTACAGCTCGCACGACGCCGGAGACGAAGTCACGCCGCGGGACGTCGCCGCCGCGGGCGCGGCCAGCGCGGCGGCAGCGGGGCTCGGCGCTGCCGCGGAACCGGGCCTTTACCGGACCGTGGAGGTGGCCATCGATTCTGCGGACCCGGCGGCGATTGCCGAGGTCTGGCGGGTAGCCCTCGGCTACCGCAAGGGCAGGTACGGCGATCTTGTGGACCCGTACGGGCGCGGCCCGGCCCTCTGGTTCCAGGCGACTTCAACGCCCAACGCCAACCGCCTCCACCTCGACGTCCACCGCGGCACGGCCGAGTCCGGGCCTGTGCTGGAAAAGACGGCAGCCACAGGGGCGTTAATGAACCGTGACCACGCACCCGCCTGGGTGGTGGTCACGGATGTACAGGGCAACAGGCTCTGCCTCGCCACCGAGGAGGGCCACGGACCGGACGTGCCATTGGCATAAGACCCCGGCAGCCCCATGGCCGGAGCAGTGCTAGAGCCGCAGGATGGCGGTGAGCCGGGCAGTGTCCTGGCTGGTGCGGTGCCTGCCGAGGTACAGGACCGCCGCCACAGCGGCGCCGGTGCCCAGCACCATCGGCAGGATCCACGGGATCCAGGTCAGCCCCGGCCGGTAGCCAAGCCCGGCCGCCATGAAGATGATCCAGCTGAGCATCCCCACGGTGACGGCGACCCCTGCCGGCACGCTGATGCCGTACTTGGCATGCCGTTTGTCATTGGCCCAGACCACAAAGCCCGCGGCCACGGTCACCATGGCAACCACAATCAGGGAAAGCATTTTTCGGACTCCTAGCGGATCTGTGGACTGGGTCTGGCGGCACTGCTGCGCGGCCGCCGGCCGCGGGCGGGGGCTAGAGAACGCCGAAACCTACGCGGCGCGTTTCCTCGGCGCCGATTTCAACATAGCCCAGGACGTTAGCCGGGATGATGATCTGGCGGCCCTTTTCGTCCGTCAGGCGGAGCTCGGTGCCCTTCGCGATCGCCTCGCCGACAACCTTGGCCACGGCGTCTGCATCCTGAGCCGATTCCAGCACAATTTCGCGGCCGATGTTCTGAATGCCGATCTTTACTTCCACAGCAAGGCCTCCAAGCCAATCAAAGTCGAATAAATATCAAGGGTCATCTCTATTTGTAGCCTAGGACTCCTTGGGGAAGCGGGAGATTCCGCGCCAAGCTAAACGATAGATCAGGTCGCTGGCCACATCGAGGTCAAGGTTCCCGTCCGTTTCCAGCCAATAGCGGGCGCTGACCTGCGCCATGCCGGCGAGTCCGCGGCCCAGAAGCTGGGCCTCCAACGCGGGCAGTTTGGTGTCCTCGGCAATGACCCGGGCAACAGCGTCGGCGAAGGTTTTGTTGAAGGATTCCAGACGGGCGCTGACATCGGGGTCGTTGATCAGGTCCGATTCGAACACGAGGCGGTGGGCCTGGTCGTCGCTGGCGATGAACCGGAAGTAGGCGCGCATAACGGCCTGGACCCGTTCGTCGTTGTCCGAGGTGGAGTCCAGAGCGCCGAGCAGGAGCCCGATGAGCTTGCTCAGGTGGCTGTCCAGCAGGGCCAGGTACAGCTCCCGCTTGGAAGGGAAGTGCTGGTACAGCACGGGCTTGCTGACGTGTGCGGTCTCGGCGATTTCGTCCATGGCGGCACCGTGGTAGCCGTTGGCCACGAAGACTTCCTGGGCGGCGGCCAGCAGTTGCGCGCGGCGCTCGTCACGGGGGAGACGCGCCGAACGCTGTCCGGTGCGTGCCTGCGCGGCCGGCGGTTTGCCGGCATGACCCCGCTCAACCGGTGCCTGATGAACCACTGTCCGCCTACTTTCCCTTGCTGTTACGACCACCTTACGCGCGGGTAATATGACCTGGCGGCATCTTCGGGCTTAGATTGAAGTATGGCTTCCAAGTTCACCGCAACCGCCGGCCCTGCAACCACGGAACGGCTGCCGGACACACTGCCGGGCCCCCAGCCGGGACCCCTGGTGGAACCGGCGGATGACCTCAGCCCTGAAGAGGTGGAACGCTACTCCCGGCACCTGATTATCCCCGAGATCGGCGCGATCGGGCAGCGCCGCCTGAAGAACGCCAAGGTCCTCGTGATCGGTGCCGGGGGCCTCGGCTCGCCGGCTCTCCTCTACCTGGCCGCCGCCGGGGTGGGCACCCTGGGTATCATCGACGACGACACGGTGGACCTGAGCAACCTCCAGCGCCAGGTCATCCACGGCGTGGCCGACGTGGGCCGGCCCAAGATCGAGTCCGCCCGCGACGCCATCGCCGCCCTCAACCCGCTTGTGGACGTCCGGCTCCACAATGTCCGGCTCGACGCTTCCAATGCCCTGGAGCTGTTCGCCCGCTATGACCTCATTCTCGACGGCGCCGACAACTTCGCCACCCGCTACCTCGTGAACGACGCGGCCGCGATCCTTGGCAAGCCCTACGTCTGGGGCTCCATCTTCCGCTTCGACGGACAGGTCAGCGTCTTCTGGGAACAGCACGGACCCACCTACCGGGACCTGTACCCGGAGGCCCCGCCCGCCGGGTCGGTGCCGTCCTGCGGGGAAGGCGGCGTCTTCGGCATGCTCTGCGCCGCCGTCGGATCGCTCATGGTGACGGAGGCGGTCAAGCTGATCACCGGCGTCGGGCGTTCCCTGCTGGGGCGCGTGGCGCTTTTCGACGCCCTCGGTGGAACCTGGCGCGAGATCAAGGTCTCGCGCGACCCGGAGGCTGAACGCGTTACCGAACTCACCGATTACGAGGCCTTCTGCGGCATAACACCCGCCGCCGACGCCGGTACCGAACACACCGTCACGGCCACCCAGCTCGCCACCATGCTGGCCTCCCGCGAGGCGGGGCTCAAGGACTTCCACCTCGTGGATGTGCGGGAGACCGGGGAATACGAGATCGTCCGGATCGACGGGGCCGTGCTGATCCCGCAGGGCCGGATCCTGGCCGGGGAGGCGTGGCACGAGCTGCCGCAGGACACCGACATCGTCTTCCACTGCAAGGGCGGAACCCGGTCTGCGGCCGTCCTCGCCGCTGCCCGCGCAGCCGGCTACGAGCGCGTCAGCCACCTCGACGGCGGGATCCTCGCCTGGGTACGCGACGTCGAACCCGGAAAACCGGTCTACTGACCGCGAGAACCTGAAGTGACCCCGTCTCGGAAAGGCAGTCACATGAGCGATGACATGAGCGTTACACCGCAGCACAAGATCGGCTCCGGCTTCGGGCGGCACTCGACGGCGGCGGACGTGATCGCCGGGATTGACCTGCGCGGGAAGACCGCCATCGTCACCGGCGGCTACTCCGGGCTGGGCCTGGAGACCGTCCGGGCGCTGGCGTCGGCCGGTGCCGCCGTGGTGGTGCCGGCGCGGCGGCCCGGGCATGCCCGCGACGTCCTCGCAGACGCCGGAATCCCCGCGGGAACCGGCGCCGGGGAAGTCAGTGTTGCCGGGCTGGACCTGGCAGACCAAGCCAGCGTCAAGGAATTTGCGGCCGGCTTCCTGAATCCCGAAGGTGCCGGACGCAGCCTGGAAATCCTCATCAACAACGCGGCCATCATGGCCAGCCCCGAACGCCGCGTGGGTCCGGGCTGGGAGTCGCAGTTCGTCACGAACCACCTGGGCCATTTTGCGGTCACCAACCTGCTCTGGCCCGCGCTCTCGGCCGGATCCGGGGCCCGGGTGGTGTCGCTGTCCTCCACCGGACACAAGATCTCCCCGATCCGCTTCGATGACATCAACTTCGAGACCGGCTACAACAAGTGGACGGCCTACGGCCAGGCGAAGACGGCCAATGCGCTGTTCGCCGTGCAGCTGGATGCGCTCGGCAGGGGGGCCGGGGTGCGTGCCTTCGCCGTGCACCCGGGAGGGATCATGACCGAACTGCAGCGCCACCTGCCGAGGGAGGAAATGATCGCCGCCGGCTGGATGGATGAAGCCGGCAACGTCGACGCGCGGTTCAAGACCCCCGCCCAGGGCGCGGCGACGTCCGTCTGGGCGGCGACGTCTCCGGCGCTCGACGGTATGGGAGGCGTTTACTGCGAGGACTGCGACATCGCGGAACCCACGGCCGAGGGATCACCGGAGGTGCGGATCCGGGGCGTGAACGCGCATGCGGTGGACCGGGCGGACGCCGCCAGGCTCTGGACGCTGTCCGCCGGGCTGACAGGCATCAACGCCTTCGGCTAGGGGTCATTTTGGCTTGCTGCCGGGGCCTGGCCGGGCCTGGAGCTTGCCGCGGCGGGAGGACATGCCCATTCGTCGCGCCCGGGACTGGGCATAACAGGACTATGTCCATCCGCTGGTCCCGGCGCGGGGCATGTCCTTGAGCCCGGTGGCATTTTTCGTGTGCGTGGCCGGGCGCAGGGAGGCAGGCAAGGGCGCAGGCCGCGGGCGCGGGCAGGGGCTCATGGGGCTGGCCCGGTCAGGCGTTGGACGTGCGGTCCCGGAGGGAACAGCGCGCTTTACGCGGTTTCCCGTGTGTCCTCGGCAGCGGGACGTTCCCGGTGGTCGGCCGGGCACCCGGCGTCGGCGGTCTTTGCCGCGTGCTGCTCGACGGTGATGCCGTAGAGCGCCTCGAGGGCGGCCACATAGTGCTCCTGCTGCCCGTTGGCTGCGAGCTCCCGGGCCCGGACGGTGGGGACGTGCAACAGTTGTTTGACCATCCGGCGGAGGGCGAACTCGACTTCCTCGGCCGCGGCGGTGCAGCCGTGGCGGGCACGCACCTTCTCCATTTCGGCATCCAGCACGTTCATGGTGTGCCGGCGCAGGGCGACGATTGCCGAGTCCACGGAGCGGGCTTCGCGTTCCTGCTCGAAGGAACTCGCTGCGCCGGCGACAATGTTGCTGGCCTGGGCCAGCGATTCGGCCTGCTCCTGCGGGGCCGCCAGCCGGACCGATTCCAGCGTCAACAGCTCGACGCCGCGGAGGCCGCCGACTGCGGGATCGAAATCATGGGTGAGGGCCAGATCGATGGCGATCAGCGGCTGGAGTGACGCCGCGCGGACCTGCGCGAGTTCGGCTGCCTCGACACGTGTGTCCGAGCCGCTGCAGCCGATCATGACATCGGCCGCGGCGACGGCGCCGGGGAGGGTATCGCCGTCGAGGGCGGTCCCGCCGCGGGTCGCGACGAAACCGGCGGCACGGCCGGAGGAGGAATAGACAGCGACGTCGGTGCAGCCGCGTTCGCGCAGCAACGACATGGTGGCGCCCGCGTAGGCGCCGGTTCCGAAGACGACGATCTTCTTGGCCGACCAGTCGGGGTTCTCAGAGAGCTCGGTGGCGAGGTCCAGCGCCACGGAGACCACGGACAGCCCGCGGGCGCCGAGCGCGGTCTGCGCGCCGACGTCCTTGGCGGTCTTGGAGGCCGCCTGGAACAGCCGCACCAGGCCGGAACTGGCCGTGCCTTCGGCCTGGGCGGTGATCAGGGCGCGGCGCACCTGCCCGGCAATCTCGCGTTCGCCGACGACGGCGGAGTCCAGTCCGGAGCTGACAGAGAACAGGTGCCGGCTGACCTCCGGGCCCGTGCGCGTGCTGAAGGAGCGTGAGACGAGCTGTTCGTTGAGTCCCGTGGAGCCGCTGAGCTGGGAAATAAGCGCCGCGCGGGCGGCGGCAACGTCATCCGCGTGGGGGGCTTCTCCATAGATCTCGAAGCGGTTGCAGGTGGAAAGCACAATGGCACCCGCCACGGCCGGCGATCCGGCGAGGGCGAATGTGGCGAGCTCGGAAGCGCCGGTGCTCAGCTGAGCAACGGTCTCGAGGTCGATATCGGCGTGGGTCGCCACCAGTGAAAAAAGAACCACAGCAGGTCAATCATAGCTTTTTCGCCGGGCTGTAGAACAACCGATCCAACAACAATCGCCCGTGTGAAGCCTCACCCCTGCCTGTGATCCCGGCCACCGCACGGGGACGCCTGGAGCCGGTGACAGGTTGTCGTTATCTTTTGGGGCTGATTTTGGGCACAATCGAAGTCATGACTCCTAGCGCTGCGGCAACTCCTGACATCTCCGGCCTTGATGCCGGGCACCCGCTGATGGACGGCCGCACCGCGGACTCACCGCTGATCACCGCCTACCGCGGCGGCAGGCCGTCCCGTCGTCCCGTCTGGTTCATGCGCCAGGCCGGCCGCTCACTGCCGGAGTACCTCAAACTCCGTGAGGGCGTCGCCATGCTCGACTCCTGCCTGCGCCCCGAGATGGCCTCCGAGATCACGCTGCAGCCCGTGCGCCGCCACGACGTTGATGCGGCCATCTTCTTCTCCGACATTGTCATTCCGCTCAAGCTGGCCGGTGTCGGCGTCGACATTGTCCCCGGTGTGGGACCCGTGCTGGATAAGCCGGTCCGCACGGCCGCGGACGTCGCGGCCCTCCCGACGCTGACCTGGGAGGCCCTCGAGCCAATCCGTGAAGCAGTCCGGCTCACCGTCGCCCAGCTGGGCAAGACCCCGCTGATCGGTTTTGCCGGCGCCCCGTTCACCCTCGCCGCGTACATGGTGGAAGGCAAGCCCTCCCGCGACCACCTCGGCCCGCGCACCATGATGCACGCCGACCCCGAGACCTGGACCGCCCTGGCCAACTGGGCCGCCGACGCCTCCGGCATGTTCCTCCGCGCCCAGCTGGAAGCCGGCGCCTC
The DNA here is from genome assembly GCF_055412745.1 of Pseudarthrobacter woesei. Classification (NCBI taxonomy): domain Bacteria; kingdom Bacillati; phylum Actinomycetota; class Actinomycetes; order Micrococcales; family Micrococcaceae; genus Pseudarthrobacter; species Pseudarthrobacter woesei. Next base: position 2,620 of record NZ_JBVAYU010000020.1, on the reverse strand, counting down.
CGCCGCCCAGCTCTTCGACTCCTGGGCCGGCTCGCTGGGCCTGGCCGACTATGAGCGCTACGTTGCCCCGGCATCGGCCCGGGCGCTGGACCACGTCCGGCACCTCGGCGCCCCGCTGATCCACTTCGGCACGGGCACCTCGGAACTGCTCGTGGCGATGCGCGACGTCGGCGTCGACGTCGTGGGCGTGGACTACCGGCTGCCGCTGGACGAAGCCAACCGCCGCCTCGGCGGCACCGTGCCGCTGCAGGGCAACATCGACCCCGCACTGCTGTCCGCGCCGTGGGACGTCCTGGAAGCCCACGTCCGTGAGGTCATTGCCGCGGGCGCCGCGGCCCCGGGCCACGTGCTGAACCTCGGCCACGGCGTGCCCCCGGAAACGGACCCCGCGGTACTGACGCGCGTCGTCGAACTCATCCACTCGATCTCCCCGGAGTAAAGGTCATGGAGGCAGTCGCCGCCACGGGGAACGCCGCCCAGGGGAATGCCGCCCCGGCGAACAACGTGCCGAAGACCGCCGTGGTGGTGGGCGGCGGGATCGCCGGCCTGCTGGCCGCCCGCGAACTGGCCCGGGCCGGCGTCAGCACGACTGTCCTGGAAGCCTCCGGCGGATGGGGCGGCTGCGTCGGCAGCCACACCGTCGCCGGACTGTCCCTGGACAGCGGCGCCGAATCGTTCGCCACCCGTTCCTCCGCCGTGGCCGACCTCGCCGCCGAACTGGGTCTCGCGGCCCAGATCGTGGCCCCCAACCCCGGCGGCGCCTGGGTCCAGTTGCCTGAGGGCCCGCGCGAGCTTCCCCGCACCGGCGTGCTCGGCATCCCGGCGAACCCCTGGGACCCTGAAGTCCGGCGGTCCCTGGGGCTGCTCGGATCCCTCCGCGCCTCCCTCGACGCCCTGCTCCCGGCCTCCCTCGGAACCCGCAACGAGGACACCAGCGTCTCCGCCCTGGTCCGTGCACGGATGGGACGGCGCGTCCTCGAACGGCTCGTCGCGCCCGTGGTCGGCGGCGTCCACTCGGCCGATCCCGAGGTGCTCGACGTCGACATGGTGGCACCGGGACTGCGTGCAGGCATCAGGGAACACGGCTCGCTCGCCGCCGCCGTCACCGCCCTGCGGTCAGGAGCTCCGGGCAGGGGAGGGGCGGACCCCTCACCGCCCGCCTCCTCACCGCCTGCGCCCGCTACGGCCGGCGCCACCACGCCCGGGCTGCAGAAGGCTGGTTCCGCCGTCGCCGGCCTGCGCGGCGGGATGCATACCCTGGTGTCCGCACTCGTGGCCGATCTGCGCCGGCGCGGCGTTACCCTGCTGTGCGGCGCCCCGGCCAACTCTGTGGAACGTACCGCCGACGGCTGGCGCGTCGCCGCGGGGGACACCACGTACGACGCCGGACTGCTGGTCGTCGCCGTGGAAGGCCCGGCCGCCGTCGACCTTCTCAGCAATACCCTGCCGGAGCTTGCCGGCCGCCGCCCCGAGGCCGGCCCGGACGTGAGCCTGGTCACGCTCGTTGTGGATCTGCCGCAGCTTGACGCGGCGCCGCGGGGCACCGGCGTCCTGGTGGCGCCGCAGACGCCGGACATCAAGGCCAAGGCGCTCACCCACTCCACGGCAAAATGGGGCTGGCTGGCGGAGCGGACCGGACCCGGCACACATGTGGTCCGCCTGTCCTACGGGCGCGGCGACACCCGGCACGGTGTCCAGGGAACGGGCGGGCCGCGCACCGACGAGGAACTGTTCGACGCCGCCCTCGGGGACGCCTCCACGCTGCTCTCCGTCCCGGTCACGGCCGTGGACGTGGTCGGCTGGGACGTCGTCCGCTGGGCCGGCGCGCTGCCCTTCGCATCGCTGGGCCACCGGCGCCGCGTCGCCGAGGTCCGGAGCATCTGCGCCGCGGACGGCACCCTGGCCGTGGTGGGCGGCTGGCTCGCCGGAAACGGCCTCGCCGCGATCGTGGCCGACACGCCCCGGCAGGTCCGCACGCTGCTCGGCTGAGCGCCAATTCCGGGTCCTTCTTTCGCGCCGGCCGGTGCTGGAGCCCGGTCCTGCCGGACGGTCCGGTCCCCCGGGGGAATACCCGGAACCCGGGGTGAAGCGCAAATTTTCCCCATCGCCGACCGGCGGCTAGGCTCGATGACCATGGTTACGCACAGGTCCAAGGTTAAGAAAACGCAGACCGGTCAGTACAGGGGGCTCCGTCGCGGGACCGCTGCTGCTGCGGTCGGAGCGGTGCTGGTCCTGTCCGCAGGAGTTCCTGCCGCCCACGCCGCAACAGGGGGCCCGGTTTCAGCCACCGGGACGGTGACGCCCTCGCTGTCCCTCGGGCTCGACAACTTGCTCGGCGGGCTGCTCGCGCCCTCGCAGGAGTCGACGCCCTCGCCGAAGCCGACGCCTTCGCCGAAGCCCACGCCTTCGGAGGAGCCGACGCCCCCGGAGGAGCCCGACCCCACCGAACCGCCGACCCAGGCTCCGGTGCAGCCGCCGGCGTCGACCACCCCGCCGCCGGCGGTGCCCTCCGTCCCGCTTCCGTCCGCACAGCCGCCGGCCGCCGGTGCGGCTCCGGCGCAGCCGGCGCCGGGAACGGGCCAGGCAGCCGTCGAGGCCCAGGCACCGGCGGCGCCCGAGG
>NZ_JBVAYU010000019.1:0-41328 GCF_055412745.1 Pseudarthrobacter woesei | reverse complement strand
GCTCGGCGCCGGCGAGCCCGTTACCGAGGGGTTCGATGGCCACGATCTTCCCGCCGCGCACACCCACTTCACGTGGCGCAAGGCCGGCGGTGGTGAGGATGCGCTGGCCGCGGATGACCAGGTCAAATTCCGGTCCGGTCGATTCACTCATTGATTTCATTCCTTTGTAGATCTGGTGAACGTGTTATCAGGTTCTTAGCAGGATGCCGGGAACAGCTACTGATACCGGGCGTGCACCGGTGCTTGAGTGCCGCCGGTGTTCTGATTGAGCGTAAAGGGCCACCCGGTGACCACCTTGGCCCGCGGCGTGGCAAAGGTGCGGACTTTCGAGGTGCTCAGCCCAAGGCGGACGAGCGACTCGGCGATCGTCACGGCGGCAGCGACGCCGTCAACAACGGGAACGCCCAGACGCGTGCGGATCTGCTCGTCGAGTCCGGACATGCCGCCGCACCCGAGGACGATGACTTCCGCCTTGTCCTCTTCCACGGCCCGTCGGGCCTGGTCGAGGATTGCCTCCACGGCCCGGTCCGGGAATTCTTCGAGTTCTAGGACGCCCATGCCGCTGGCCCGCACCGAGGCGCACCGGGCGTCGAGTCCGGCAAGTTTGAGTCGGTCCTCAATGAGCGGAACTGTCCGGTCAAGGGTAGTGACGACCGAGTACTTGTGGCCCAGGAACATTGCAGTGCTGGCGGCTGCTTCGGTGATGTCGATCACGGGCACATCGAGCAGCTCCTGGAGCCCCTCCCGGCCATGTTCGCCATAGCCGGCCTGGATCACGGCGTCGAAGGGTTCGGCATAGGCGAGGACAACATCCATGACGGCTATGGCGGCCAGGTAGCTTTCGAAGTTTCCCTCGCAGGAGTCCGCACCGAAGCGCGGGGTGAGACCGACGATCTCGGTTCCGGCACCGGCGGCCGTGCGGGCCTGTGCGGCGATTGATTCCGTCATGGAAGCGGTGGTGTTGACGTTTGCGACGAGGATGCGCATGATGCCTTTCGGGTGCTCTGGTACGGGAAGCGGTCGGTCCGCCGTGCGAAAGTGAACCGTCGGGGACGACGGGCGGCTTAGTGCAGGCTTGGCACGGCGATCGGCTCGCCGGAGACGTCATGGAATTCCCGCTTGCGGTCGGCGACGATGAAGTACGCTAGGGCTCCGATTCCGGCGCCGATGAACCAGGAGAAAGCCGCGACAGGCTGCAGGGCAGGGATGAAGGCGATCAGGAGGGAAATGATCGCCGCTGGAATGAAAGCTCCGACTGCCCGCATGTTGACGCCCTTGCTGTAGAAGTAGGAACCTTTGTCGACTTCGGTGTAGAGCTCCGGGACGTTGATGCGGGTTTTGCGGATGAGCCAGTAGTCGGCCATGATGACGCCGAACAGCGGGCCGAGGAGTGCGCCGAGGCCTCCCAGGAAGTAGACGATGACCGCCGGGTTGTTGTAGAGATTCCAGGGCAGGATCACCAGTCCGATGATTGCGCTGACCAGGCTGGCCTTGCGGAAGTCGAGCCGTTTTGGCATGAGGTTGGTCAGGGCGTAGATCGGTGCGACGAAGTTGGCCATCAGGTTCACCGCGATGGTCAGAATGAGCAGGGCGAGTGCAGCGGCCACCAGCAGGAACGTGTTGGGGATCGACTGAACAATGTCGGAGGGGCTGCCGATCACTACGCCGTTGATCTTGAACTGGGCTCCGGTAATAACGATGACAATGAGGCCAAAGAAGAGCATGTTGATCGGGATGCCCCAGAAATTACCCTTGATGATGGATTTGCGGGTGGTTGATGATCGGGTGAAGTCGCAGAAGTTCAGGACAAACGTGGCGTAGATGGAAACCCAGAGTGCGCCGCCGGCGAAGATTTCCCGCCACATGGCACCTCCGGTGAGGGCATCCGGTGTGGAGAGCGCAATGGAGCCACCGGCCTGCATGAACATCCAGATGGCCAGGGCGGTCATGGTGATGAGGATGATGGGCCCTGCGAAGGCCTCGTAGTGGCGGATCATGTCCATCCCGTATCGGACGATGATGACCTGCACGATCCACAGGGTGAGGAACGACGCCCAGCCCAGGGTCGAGAGGCCGAGAATGGAGTCTTTGTCCAGGTCCGCCAGGCCGGGTGCCAGCGCGATCAGGAGGACGCGGAGGACCAGCGAGGCCAGGTAGGTCTGGATGCCGAACCAGGCGATTGCGACGCCTCCGCGGATCAGGGCCGGGATTTGTGCGCCGTGGATTCCGAAGGCGATGCGGCTCATAACGGGGAACGGGACACCGGTCTTATGGCCCATATACCCGGACAGCGTAAGCAGCAGGAAGAGCAGGACGGCGCCGACGCCCAGGGCGAGCAGGATCTGCCACGCACCGAGGCCGAGGGCGAAGAGGCCGATCGCGAAGCCGTAGTTGCCCAGGCTGTGCACGTCGTTGGCCCAGAGCGTGAAGATGTTGTATGCGCTCCAGCGACGGCCCTTCATCATTGTGGGGGCGAGATCCTGGTTGTACAGCCGTGCGCTCGTCGGTGAGAGGCCGAGCTCCCTGGCGGTGGGAACGTCACCTGATGTACGGGCGGGACGTTCGGGATTCTCATCGACGGACGGAGCCGCAGTCGGCAGTTGAGACATGGGTTACCTCTCGGGAACATGATGAATGGGTCTGCAAGGTGGCCTGTGAGGGCAGGCGAGTGGCGAGTCGGCGTATGACCGTTTCTCTCAGTCCTTGGGGATGGAACTAGGGACGGGATGCCGGGGCCACTGCGGCCAGGCGGCGACGGCGTGACTGGCGATTGTCGACGGGGTGCGTTCCGGAAAGAACTGGGTGAGCCGCATGATCTTGACCAATCGCTTATCGTTTTCCCTCCTCGTTGAGGGATAGAACAAATGTAAGCGAAGTCACTTCATTCCACAAGGGGGGAATGTTATTCCACATTATGGAATGAACAGCCTGCCAATAAGCGACACCCTCACGCCGTGTTCGCACAGCGTCGAGCGGTTCAGGATATGCGCTGGCGACACCCAAGGCGGCGCCAGCGGCCGAGATAGCTTTCGAAGTTGCCCTCACAGGAGCCTGCGCTGAACGCGGGGGTAGGCGCTCGGTCCCGTGAGCGGCAGCCGTACGCTCGCCTCGCGCACCGGGACCCTTGACGCATTGTAAAGATTTAGACAGTTCGCGTTCGCGCAACCGGGCAGCCTGCGCACATTTCGCAGTCAATGTGCTCTAACGAGCTCGTACTCGTGCTCGGCCGGGCCTTTCGTTGCGCCCCTGGTGAGTTTGGCGGAGCGTGCGCCTCAGAGCTCCCTGAACATACACGCGTGCCCAGTGGTCGGTTTTGGGGGCTCTTGGGCACCCCCTGCACTGTCACTGGGGCAGGTTTGTTACGGGCGAAACGGACGGCACCGGGGTGTGAGAAGGATGATCCGTACCGGCTGGTATTCCAAATGCTTGCTAATTGTGATTTACATCGCATAAAAGATGCTCTAGTCTCAGTTTGGTATACAAGATATGGGAGCGTGCTCCTTGGACCCTGAAACGAGTGTTCCCGATGACCCAGCTTCATTCCGGAGCCACACCAACTGGTGCGGGACCGATGCCTCAGGACAGCGACGGTAGCGTCAGCCGCCCGTTGTCCCCTGACGGCCCCGCCAATGTCACTGTGGTCCCGGCCCATGCGCGGTCGCTGCTCGCCACGGCCTGGCTCAGGATCCGCAGGAGCAAGATAGCTCTGCTGAGCCTCTGTGTTGTGGTTGCAATCGTTCTCTTTGCGGTGCTTGCACCGGTACTCAGCGCCTGGTCCGGGAATGATCCCTTCACTTCCAATACCGGCCCGGACGTACTGGATGACTACGAAACTCCCGGCCTGCCACTTCCGGGCTACATGTATCCCTCCGAGCAGCACTGGCTGGGGGTAGAACCCGGTCTCGGAAGGGATCTGTTCGCCCGGCTCGCCCATGGCGGTCAGGTTTCCCTCACCATCGCCCTGCTGTCAACGGTCGTCTCCGTCGTGCTTGGAACTGTCCTCGGGGCGGCGGCGGGCTACTTCGGAGGTAAGACGGACGCGATCATTAGCCGCATCATGGATCTTTTCCTTGCCTTCCCGCACCTCCTGCTCGTGCTCTCACTGACGCCCATCCTTCAGTCGCGGCTGCGCGACACAGCACTGGGTCAGGGAAGCTTCCTGCCCATGGCGTCACTGGTCATCATCCTGGGGTTCTTCGGCTGGGCCTATCTTGCCCGGATCGTCCGAGGTCAGGTCCTCAGCCTCAGGGAACGTGAATTCGTTGACGCTGCACGCTCTTTCGGTGCCTCCCACCTCAGCGTGCTGTTTCGGCAGATCATCCCCAACGTGATGGGCGTGGTCCTGGTTTACGCCACCATGCTCATCCCCACCAACATTTCTGCCGAGGCTGCACTGTCCTTTCTCGGGGTCGGCGTCAGGGACCCGACGCCGTCGTGGGGCCAGATGCTCAACGCGGCCCAGTCCGGCAACTGGTACCTCAGTGATCCATGGTTCCTGGCCGTCCCGGGAGTGATACTGATCGTCACCGTCCTCGCATTCAACCTGCTCGGCGACGCCGTTCGTGATGCGTTGGACCCCAAAGCCTCACGCCACTAGCACCCTTCACCATCACCATCACCCCTAAGAGGAGAACCATGAAATATCCATCCAGCGGGCTGGCACTTGCAGTGCTGATCTCCGTTGCCGCGACCGGCTGCGGTGCAGCCCAGGGTCAGCCGGGCACGACCAAGACCAGCGGATCAGCGACGGAGCTGGCCGCGGCGGTGGTCAAGCCAGGATTCACCTCCAAGGGAGGAAACATCAATGTTTTGATGTCCTCTGACTTCCAGACCCTTGACCCTGGAAACAGCAACTACGTCCAGACCGCCAATGTCGGACAGTTGTATTACCGGACTCTCACCATGGCCAAAGAGACTGCGGGCCAGCCGCCCACCATCGTCCCGGACCTCGCGACGGACACTGGGAAGGCATCCCCGGACGGCCTCACCTGGACGTTCACGCTCCGGGATGGCATCAAGTTCGAAGACGGCCGGCCGATTACCTCGGCCGACGTGAGATACGGGATCGAACGCACTTTCGCACAGGACGTCTACACCCAGGCGCCCCAGGAGATGAATTCGGCGCTGGACGCGGCGGGCTACAAAGGACCCTACAAGGATCCTGCCGCAGTGCTCCAGGCCGTCGAGACCCCAGACGAGCGCACTGTCGTGTTCCATCTCAAGAAGCCGTTCGCTGAATTTCCGGCGCTGGCCTCTCGATCCAACACCGCTCCTGTGCCCCGGGACAAGGACACCAAGCTGGACTACACGAACCACCCGGTCTCATCCGGACCATACATGGTGGAGTCGTACAACCGGGGCAAGTCTCTCAAGCTCGTGCGCAACCCGCATTGGGATGCCGCAACAGACCCCAACCGCTCCGCACTCCCGGACACCTTCAGCTTTTCACTTTCCACGTCCCAGGCCACCATCAGCCAGCAGCTGCTGGCCAACGCGGACCCAAACGCCATCACCTTGGACTCGAACGGTGCCCTGCAAACATCGGATTCGGCCAAACTGGCCGATGCCCAGGTCAAGGACCGGGTCGCCTCGGGACTGCTGGGCTGCAACGACGTGCTGAGCCTGAACACGCAGAAGATCCAGGACCCGGACGTCCGCAAGGCGATTGCGCTTGCCCTGGACCGGCAGTCGATACTGGTCCAGTATGGCGGACGCCGCTTCGGCGAGCTCACCCAGACACCGCTTAACGACAAGATGCGCGGATACGTGGCCCAGGACCTGGAAATCGACCCCAGCGGAAAACCCAAGCTGGATGAGGCCAAGAAGCTCCTCGAAGGCAAGACATACCCCACGTCACTCACGTTCGGCTATGCCAACAACCGGGACGCCTTCAAGAACACGGGCACTGTGGTTCAGGAAAACCTCAAGGCATTGGGCATCGACGTCCAGCTGGTGCCGATTCCGGCGCCGAACTACTACTCGGTCATGGCGAGCGAGCAGCTGCCGGACATCGGACGTTCAGGCTGGTGCGGCGGCGCTGATCCGGCTTCGATCCGGACCTCAGCGGACCCCCTCCTGGGCCCGAACAACGACGGCACGAGCTACGGATTCTCCAACACCTCCCGCTACTTCGACCCGCAGGTATCCAAGGCCATGTTTGAGCTGCGCAACACTGCCGGGACGTCGGAGGAGCTGGGCAAGAAGTGGTCGGAGGAGTTCGGCAAAGCCCTGAAGACCTACCCGATCATCCCCCTCGTCCGCAGCCATACGAACAGTGTTGTGGGCTCAAATGTTCGTAACGCCCAAGTGGGCTACTTCTTCGGCGGCATCGACCTGTCGATCGTCGGCGTCGAGCACTAACCGGTCCTCACAGAAGGAGACGCGGGCCGCCCGGAATCAGGCGGGCGGCCCGCAACCACAATGATCAGATTCATACTTCGCCGGACCGGTTCCCTGGTCCTGCTACTCGTAGCCGTCAGCTTCATCACCTTCACGCTGTTCCAACTGGGGCCGGCTGATCCGGCGTCGGCCGCATGCGGCCAGGAATGCACGCCCGAACGCATCGCCGAGGCGCGCGTGGCGCTCGGCATGGACCAGCCGTTCTTCATCCAGTACGCCGACTACCTCCGCGGCCTGGTTTCATCCCGCATCATCGGGGCCCCAGGCTCCGAAAGCGTCTGCGAATGGCCCTGCTTGGGAAAATCATTCCAGACAAATGAAAATGTCTCCGACATCGTCGGCCGGTCCCTGCCCTACACACTCTCAATGGCTGTCGGCGCACTGGTCCTGTGGACGGTTTCCGGGGTCGGCCTCGGCCTTCTGGCAGCCCTCAGGAAGGGCAGCGCCACGGACAAGTTCATTGTCGGTGCCGCATCCGTGGGCGTCTCACTGCCGATCCCGGTTACAGGCCTGTTCCTGCTGCTGGTGTTCGTCAACCAACTTCACCTCCTGCCGTTCACAACCAACGAGATCAACAGCCCCTTTGGCCCTCACGGGCCGTGGGCATGGGTACTGAACTATCTGCTGCCGTGGATTGCCCTCGCCGTGTTGTTCAGCGCCTCCTACATCCGCGTCACCCGTGCCAACATGATCGAAACGTTCGGAGAGGACTTCATCCGCACGGCCCGCGCCAAGGGGCTGGCTCCCCGGACAGTGACGTTTAAGCACGGCGTCCGCGCCGGAATAACCCCGATCGTGACCATGCTCGGCATGGACATCGGCCTGCTGCTCGGCGGCGCCGTCCTGACGGAACAGATCTTCTCCGTGCCGGGTCTCGGTTTCACCGCAGTCCGGGCCGCGATCTCCGGCGACCTGCCCGTCACGATGGCAATCACCATGCTGGCCGCCTTCTTTGTCATCATCGCCAATGTCCTCGTTGACCTCGCCTACGCCGCCATCGATCCCAGAGTGAGGCTCCAATGACCCAGATCCACCCCGGCGCGCCGGCATCTTCTCCGGCCCGCGCCACCGCAGTGGGCAGCGACGATGCCAACGCCTTCCTCGACGTCCGGAATCTCTCTGTCCAGTTCCCCACCGACGACGGTCTGGTCTCCGCCGTAAACGGCATGGACTTCACCCTAGAACGAGGTCAGACGTTAGGCATCGTCGGTGAATCCGGATCCGGAAAATCGGTGACCAGCCAGGCCCTGATGGGCCTGCTGAAAGGCACCTCCGCCCGCGTATCCGGCCAGGTCCTGTTCCAGGGCAGGGATCTGACCACGCTGTCCGAGGCAGGGATGCGGCAGCTGCGGGGCCGGAACATCGGCATGATCTTCCAGGACCCTCTGTCGGCACTCCATCCCTTCTATACAGTCGGTCACCAAATCGCCGAGGCGTACCTCGTCCACCACGAAGGGAGCAAGAAACAAGCCCGGGCCGCGGCGATCAATATGCTCGGACGGGTGGGGATTCCCAGCCCCGAGCAGCGCTATGACGAGTACCCCCATCACTTCTCCGGCGGCATGCGGCAGCGGGCCATGATTGCCATGGCCCTCATCTGCGAACCGGAACTGCTCATCGCGGACGAGCCCACCACGGCCCTGGATGTGACTGTTCAAGCGCAAATCCTGGACCTCATGGCCGAACTCCAAGCCGAAACCAACTCGGCCCTGATCCTCATCACGCACGATCTGGGTGTGGTGGCCGAAGTCTGCGATTCCGTGCTTGTCATGTACGGCGGGCAATGCGTCGAGTCAGGACCGGTCGACGAAATCTTCCACGACACCCGGCACCCGTACACCCTCGGTCTCCTCAACTCCATGCCGACGCTCGCCGGCACCTCCGGCCGACTCAATCCGATCCCCGGCCAGCCGCCGTCGCTGCTTGACCTGCCGACAGGGTGCATCTTCAGCTCCCGATGCGGCTACGCCGAACTGGTCGGACCCGACGTCTGCCGTGAGCACAGGCCCGAGCTCCTTATTGACGGCGGCCACGGCAACCGCTGCCACCTCAGTAGCACCCAGATCCTCACTATCCGGACTTCGCGTTAGGACCCGCCATGGACAGGCATCCAATTCTCCAGGTCGAGAACCTTCAGAAGCATTTCCCCGTCAAGGGCGGACTCTTTTCACCCGGGGGGCACCGTACGGTCAAAGCCGTCGACGGTGTTTCCTTCAGTCTGGAACGAGGTCAGACGCTCGGACTGGTAGGTGAGTCCGGGTGCGGGAAATCTACCACCGGCCGCATGATCGCCCGACTGCTGGACCCCACCGGAGGACGGATCATTGTCGACGACGTCGACATCAGCCACCTGCACGGGAAGGAACTGTACAACTTCCGGCGCAAGGTCCAGATGATCTTCCAGGACCCCTTCGCCTCGCTAAATCCAAGGCAGACGGTTGGTACCGCGATCGCCGCTCCGATGGTGGCGCAGAAGATCAGTCCGCCTGCAGGACTGAAGAACCGCGTCAAAGAGCTCATGGAACAAGTGGGCCTCAGGCCCGAACATTACAACCGCTTTCCTCATGAGTTCTCCGGCGGCCAGCGCCAGAGGGTGGGTATCGCCCGGGCGATATCGTTGAACCGTCCGTGATCGTGTGCGACGAACCGGTCTCTGCCCTGGACGTCTCAGTCCAGGCGCAGGTGGTTAACCTGCTCCAGGAGATCCAGCGCGACACCGGTGTCGCATACGTCTTCATCGCCCACGACCTGTCCGTTGTCCGGCACATTTCCCATCAGGTGGCCGTTATGTACCTCGGTAAGATCGCCGAACAGGGTCCCCGCGATGACCTGTTCCGCATTCCCCGGCACCCCTACACAAAGGCGCTCCTGTCCGCGGTGCCTTTGCCCGATCCAAGGGCTGCCCGGCAACAGGTGAAGATCCGGCTCCGCGGAGACCTTCCGTCGCCGGCGAACCCGCCCAGCGGCTGTGTCTTCCGCACGCGTTGCCCGCTGTTCGGGACACTGCACGAAGGTCAGCAGCAGTTGTGCATCGACGACATCCCAACTCCGGCCGGCCCCGACGCCCCGGCCTGCCACCACGCGGGGCTGGCCGCGGCCGCCCCGCCGGTGTGCAATAAACCCAACACTAAGGAGCACCACATTGACTACCCTGATCCGCGCCGCCCGTCCCTGGGGGCAAGCGCTGAGTGACGTCCTAGTCCAGGACGGCATGATCGCCCGCGTCGAACCGCACAATCCGGCCCGCACGCCGGTGGACATGTCCGGGAACCTGCGCGAGGCAGCAAAAGTTGTCGAAGGCCGCGGCCGGCTGCTGCTCCCGTCCTTCTCCGACGTCCACGTTCACTTGGACTCGACCCGCATCGGGCTGCCCTTCCGCGAGCACACGGGAGGCCCTGGCGTCTGGACCATGATGATGAATGACCGGCAGAACTGGCGGAACGCTGAGGTCCCCCTCCAGGAACGCGTCAACAACACGCTGGGCAGGATGATCGCGCGGGGCACCACCAGGGTCCGCTCGTACGCTCAGATTGATGTGGACTGCCGGCTGGAAAGATTCGACGCCGTCCTGGCCGCCAAGGAACATTTCAAGGACCACGCCGACGTCGAAATCATCGCCTTCCCCCAGGCCGGCCTCCTTCGCGAGGATGGAACCGTACCGCTGATGGAGGAAGCACTCCGGGCCGGGGCGAATGTGATGGGGGGCATTGATCCGTGCAGCCTGGACCGTGACCCCGCCCGGCACCTGGACATCGTCTTTGGGTTGGCCGAAAAGTATCAGGTCCCCATTGACATCCACCTCCACGAACCCGGTGAGCTGGGCGTCTTCAGCACAGATCTGGTGCTGGAACGAACCCGCGCCCTGGGGATGCAGGGCAAGGTCACCATCTCTCATGCATACCAGCTGGGAAGCGTCGACGAGGCGACCACGCACAGGCTCATCGAGGAGTTCGCCGAGCTGGACGTTTCCATGGCCTCCGTGGCTCCGGCGGCAGCCGGGCAGCTCCCACTGCCACTGCTGGCCGAGGCCGGTATCCGCGTGGGGCTCGGCGAAGACGGCCAGCGCGACTATTGGTCCCCCTACGGCAATACAGACATGTTGGACCGCACCTGGCAGCTGGCGTTTACGCATGGATTCCGCCGGGATGAGCTGATCGAACACTGCCTGGCGATCGCTACGGTGGGAGGCGCCAGCGTTCTGGATCCTACCGGCAGCCGACTCAAAGGCACCGCCCACCGGCCAGGGCTCGAAACCGGTGATCCCGCAGAACTGCTGCTGGTCGACGGTGAAACGGTCGCCTCCGCGGTCATGGACAGAGGCACTGACCGGACCGTGATCCACCACGGCCGTGTCGTGGCGGACCAGCTGCAATTGGTCCTTTAAGCCTGAAACAAAAGTTGGCAGGTCCCTCGCTGGAGGGACCCGCCAACTTCTTGCAGTGTCTTTAGCTTGCAACGCCGGCCCGTTGAGCCTCTCCGGCGGCGAGGTTCCTCCCTCGACACACACGATGCGTCCGTTCACCGCGAAGTAGCCGGCCAGCGCCTGCGGCATGCCCACCCCTGTCAACGCCCAGAACGCACCATCCCAGCCCCCGGAAACGTCATGCAGCAGGGCGGCCCCCAAAGGCCCCAGGGAGGCTAGGGCAAAACCCAAACCCCGGCTCATCGCCGATAGTTTTCCGGCCGTCCGGGGCCTCGTCGACCTGAGCACGACGAGAACAGTGGCAAGCCCGAATCCTGCGCTCTGGACCACCCGGCAACACTTGGCGGAGCTCGTGCGTTGGACCGGACGGATCTGGGAAAGCTGGAAGCGGGAGCACAGGGATGGGGTCCTGGACGATCTCAGTCGAACCCTCCTGCTAAACGGAACAGCACGACATGCCACTCATTCCGTCGTCGCAGGGCGCATCGTTATGCGGGACGGCGAAATCCCCGGCATTGATCTCTTGGGGCTCAAAGCTGAGGCCCTACGGCTTTTCCAGAAAATGCAGGAAGCATACTCGGAGCGTGACAGCGAAAACCGCACTTCGGAGCAACTCTTCCCTCCGGCATTTCCCCTCGCAAGCGCACCAACTGCAAGCGGTCGGGCCTTCGCATAGGCCCTCTTCTCAAGGAGGATGCGGTTGAAATGTTCCACCCTCGCCGCTGGTCTGGCCCACTTCAGCGTCTTCTGGCTTATGAGCGAGGTCCGCTTTTCGGCAGGCAGCGAGTGCCCGCAACCGGTAGAGGGAGCAGTTGCCGGTCAAGACCCGGAGGATCCAACTTCGCATGAGCACGTCGCCTCGGCATACTCAATTGCGGTCCTCATTTCTTAGCAGCAGCGTGAGTCCGTCCCCGATCCCGTCCCGTCCCGGAGACCTCGCGATGCACTCCGCCAGGACTAGCGCATGCCCTCCCGGCGGATGGCGGTGGCGATCGCCGCTGAACGGGTTTCAACCCCGAGTTTGGCGTAGATGTGTGCCAGGTGCGTCTTCACCGTGCCCTCGGAGATGAACAGCCGCTGACCGAGTTCGCGGTTGCTGAGTCCTTCGGTCAGGAGGCTCAGCAGCTCGGCCTCGCGCGGGGTCAGGATTGCGTCCGGGTTGCGCAGTTGCTGGAAGAGCCGCGAGGCTACGGGTGCGCTCATCACGCTCTTGCCGTGGACTGCGCCGCGGACAGCTGCGAAGATCTCCTCGGGGGAGGCGTCCTTGAGGAGATAGCCCATCGCCCCGGCATCGACGGCGCGGACGATGTCGGCGTCGGAGTCATAGGTGGTGAACACGAGGATCGCCTGCCGGCTGTTGCGCTGCCGCAACTGCTTGATGGCCTCGATGCCGTCCATGCCGGCACCCATGGCGAGATCCATCATCACCACAGCCGGACCGTGCTGCTCCACCAGGGCGAGTGCCTCCTCGCCCGAGGCTGCCTCGGCCACCACCTCAATGCCGGGCTGGGTCGCCAACAGCGCCTTGAGCCCGCTGCGGACCACCAGGTGGTCATCCGCCAGCAGCACAGTAATGGTATTCATTGTTTCTCCCTGGTCGGCAGTTCCGCGGCCACAACCGTCCCGTCGCAGGGCGGCTTTCCACCGAGAATACGCCGCCGAGTTGTTCGACCCGCTGGCGCATGGCGCGCAGTCCGTAGCCTCCAGCGACCGAAGGCGGTGCCAGTGACGACGGATCAAAGCCCGCGCCGTCGTCGTGTACATCCAGCGTGACGGCGCCCGGGAGGAAGCCCAGCGTTACCGTGGCGTTGGCCGCGGACGCATGCAGCGCCGTGTTGGCGGCCGCGCTCTGAACCACCCGCAGCAGGGCGTGGCGGGTGTCGGCGGGAATGGGACGGGGCTCGCCGGTGACCAGCAGGTGCACACCCGGCAGGTGCTGCGATGCTGCTTCTAATACGGCGTCCGGCAGTAGCGCCGTTTCCAGCCCCGGGGAAGCGAGGTCGTGGACCAGGCTGCGGGTTTCGGCCAGGTTCTGCCGCAGCATCCCGCTCGCGGAGCGGACGTCCTCAAGTGCGGCCGAGGTGGGCCAGGACCGGCTGGCCGCTTCCAGGAGCAGGAGGCTGCTCGCCAGGCCCTGGGTCACGGTGTCATGAATCTCCCGGGAAACCCGCGCACGTTCTTCGATGCTCCCCGCCCGGCGCTCGGTGGCCGCCAGTTGACCCTGCGCCAGCGACACCGCTGCATGGAGCCGGCGCTGCTCCTCAGCGTCGTGCTCGATGTGGTCATGGATCAGTGTCAGCATGACGCCGATCGCCAACGGGCCCAGGAGCATGGCTACATCGGTGCCGCCGCCAAGCCGGAACAGCCCCACGGCAGTGGCTGCCGCCGTCGCGCCGGCGGCGAGGTAGGCGACCCACCCGCTGAAGGCCGTGCGGCAGAGGAAGAACAGCGCGAACGAGCACCAGGCAAAGCTCGGCGCCACAATCACCAGCACGGCCCAGAGCACTACCAGGATGAACATCCACACCGCCCACGGCCGCCGCCGCTGCGAGAGCACGGCGATCAGAGCGTAGAGCGTACAGACCGCCGCGGCGAGTGCCAGGACCCCCAAGTTATCCGCAGGGCTGTGCCGCATCATGTAGCGGACCGCGGACGCCACCAGGAGCACGGCAAAACCAAGATGGACGACGGCGTCGATCCGGCCCAGCGGTCCCCTCCCCCTGGCATGGTCGCGCTGGGCGGGCTCCGGCGGGGCGGCTGGTAAGTCAGGCATGGGATCCGGTTTCGGTGGATGGGGTACTACCCACCATGCTAGAGCCCGCACCGTTGCGCCGGCCTCAGCCTTTTGGCTGATGCTGCTGGCCTTACGGGCGAGGAATCGTCAGACGAATTCCCGATGCCCACCCGCACGGGAGCGGAAAGGATGGATTCGGGGCCCGGGCCATCAGCCTTGAGCAAGCCCCGAGACCGCACTCCAAGGAGAACCCATGAAGAAGTCCCACAAAATCATCACTGCCGCCGCTGCCACCGGCGTATTGCTCCTGACCGGCGGGCTGACGGCCGCCGCCAACGCCGGGCCCAACCCGGCCGCGGCCAGCCTTGCCTTACCGGCGGCGGACATCCAGCCGCTTCCGGGGAACGTGGTCGCCCAGAACCGCATCAGCGCGGGTGCTTCCGCTGCTGCCGTCCAGGCCGCCTTCGCGAAATGCCAGGCCGACAAGCTGCCGTTCGTGACGGTGGCGCTGGTCGACCGCTTCGGCACCGTCCAGGCGCTGCTTCGCGGCGACAACGCCGCCGAGCACACGATCGAGGCGGCCCGGCAAAAGGCCTACACCGCCGCGGCCTTCGGAACGCCGACCAGCGAGTTGTCCAAACGGATCAACGGGAACGGGCCGAGCATCGCTGACCTCCCCGGCACGCTCTTCCTGGCCGGCGGCGTTCCGCTCAAGGTCAGCGGGGTGTCCGTGGCGGGCATCGGCGTCGGAGGAGCTCCCGACGGCATGCTCGACGAAGCCTGCGCCGCAGCCGGGGCGGAATCCATTGCGGGTGCCGCGCCGGGCACAGCCAAGTAGGCGTCACCTTGGCTGTGATCCGGAACCTTGTCTTGATCGGCGCAGCGGTGCTCGGGCTGACGTCCTCTGGCCCGGGAACCGATCGGCCCCTCCGGCTCGAGTCCCCCACGTCCGGGGCATTCCCGCGCAGCAGGCGCCGCAGCTGACGCCACCGGCCCCGCCGCATTCTTTGACAACGTCGGCCCCGACGGTCCCGCCCCGGGAGGCTCAGGCGGCACTGGACCGGCGTCTTGTCCAGGCTGCCAAGGCCAACGACGTCGGTCAGGTGGCCGAGCTGATCCGGGCCGGCGGCAACGTCACCGCCAAGGATTCTATCCAGGATTCAGCGTTCCTCTATGCCGGGGCTGAAGGGTTCAATGAGGTCCTCCGGCTGACGCTCGCCGACGGTGCCGACGTTTCCAGCACCAACCGGTGCGGCGGGACAGCGCTGATCCCGGCCAGCGAACAAGGACACGACGAGACCGTGCGGATCCTCCTCGAAGCAGGGGTGCCCGTTAACCACGTCAACAGCCTGGGCTGGACCGCCCTACAAGGAGTCCATCCTCCTCAACGACGGAGGCCCCAGGCAGCAGGACGTGGTGCGGCAACTCCTCGCCGCCGGCGCGGACCCCTCGATCCCGAACCCTCAGGGACGAACGGCGTTGGAGAACGCCCACAGGCTGGGATTCGCCGCGATCGTGAAGATCATCAATGCTGGGTCTTCCACGGTGCGGTGAGACCGGATGAATACGCCGTAACCGACCGTGAGAGTTGACTCCCCGCCGCTGAGCCGGCCCGCAGTTCCTGATCAGTTGGGGCTCTAAACGGTCTGGACTTGAGGCAGCGATCAGAGAACAAGCCCGGGAGAAAGGAGCAGTTCCCACAGCGGTCACTCCTTCTTCCGCGTGCATGTCCTAGTGACGGAGCCCGCCGGATCATCGCCCGATCGGACCCGGAAATTACGGGCTGGCCCACGGACATCACGCCGACTCGGATTCCCCCGGCAGAGGTGGAACATCGCCTCGCACGGCGACCGCCGGATCGGGTCCGCATCAGCTCGCTCCTTGGCCGCCGCCGTCCCAGCTGGGACGGCGACGGCCCAAACCCGCGGTGCCTTCCGCACCATCCGGCGCAGGGATTCATATTTCGCTCTGGGTCGCGTTAGGTCTGACTGTTGCGGATCTTCTCAGTCCGGTCAGCGTTCGGGTAGGCGTCCGGCCAGCCCTTGGAGCGACGGTTCGCGGCCCAACTCCACATGTGCGTAGGCCAGTGCTGCCGCCAGCTCCACCTTGCCGTCGTAGATTGCCTTGCACAGGCTCAAGTGCTCCGCGCACTGGACCTGCGGGTCGCGGTGGCCGGTCAGGGTGAAAAGCCACTGCATCCTGCCGAGGAGCGGCTTCATGGAGTATTCCAGCAGTGAGTTGCCTCCCAGCGAGACGATCTCCGCGTGCAGCGCCGTGTTGCTCAGCGGTATCTGCGCATGGTCGTGGCGCCGCGTTGCTTCCTCAGCCTGGTTCATCATCTGGTGCAACCGCGCTGGGGACTGGCCCCGTGCTGCCGCCTGAGCCGCAAGACGCGCGGCGAGAACCTCGAGGCTCAGCCGCACATCAAAGAGTTCGTTGACGTCGCGCAGGGTGATCTGTTTGACCGTGGCACCCCGCCGCGGGGAGGTGTCGATGAAACCTTCGGCTTCGAGTTGTTGGAGGGCTTCCCGGACGGGCACCCGGGAAACGTCTAGGGCTTGGGACAGATCACGTTCCCTGAGCCGTGATCCTGGCGCGAAGTCGCCCGAGATGATCAGCTCTCGAATCCGTGCCCGGGTAGTATCAGCCGAGGACGCGGGAGATTCCGTTTGGACCGTCATTGATGCCTCCGCTTTGTACATGAGTCTTACTGCCGCGTACTCTCAGTTATTCAGCTCCACGCGGGTGCCGATCCCCTGATGGACGGCCGCGTCGTACAGGAGCCGTCCGATGGCAAGGTCTTGCAGACCGATACCAACCGAATTGAACAAGGTTACGTCCTCATCGCCCAGGCGCCCTGTTTTTGTCCCGGCCGCCACGTCACCAAGCTCGGCTTCGACATCGTCAAAGCTCATCATGCCTTCGGCGACGGGGATAATTAGCCCTCCGGATTTGGCCCTGGCTGTGGCCAGGCTGTCCACAAAGACCCTCGCCCTCACCATGCCCGCCGAATCAATCTCCCGATGATCCGCCCGGGGGCGGGACCCGACGGCGTTCACGTGCAGTCCGGGCCTGAACCATTCGCCCTTCACCAGAGGCTCAACGGCCGGAGTGAGGGTGCACAGAACGTCAGCAGCCTCTACAACTTCCTGAACACTCGAGGCCCGCGTGATGTTCAGGTCATGATGGGATATCTTCCCGCAGAATTCCGTGACGGTGTCCGCGGAACGCGACCACACCACTATGTTCTCAATTGGCAGGACGGCCAGCATGGCTTCCACATGTGACACTGCCAAGGCGCCCGCACCTACCAGTCCCAGGGTGGTACTGCCGGCCCTCGCCAGGAGCTTTGACGCCACGGCGCTGGCGGCTGCGGTGCGGACCCGTGTGGGGACTTTGCCGTCCAGAATGGCCAAGGTTTCGCCGGTCAGCTGGGAGACAAGCATGATGGTGGACCGCTGTGTGGGCAGATTGGACTCCCGGTTTGCCGGGATGTCCGCCAGTAACTTCACGGATGCCAGCTCCTCGGCGCTGGACAACGCCGCCATCGGCAGGAACCTCGCATCCGAAGACGACAGAAAGAGGGAATCGGGCGCCGGCTGAAAAGCGGTGCCTCGACTGAGGGCGGCAAAGACGCGTTCGACCGCGGCGATGGTCCCGGGCATATCGGCCAGAGCCTGGAGCTCGGAGGCTTTAAGAATCAGAGTCATGAGTGGCTTTCTTGAATTGGTGTGAATAGTTGCTGGGGCAAGGTAAGAAGGATTTGGACGGCGTCGCCGTTATCCATGGCGATCAATCAGAGGTCGTTCCTTACGAGGACTCCCTGCGCCACCACTGCCCGGATTTTTTCCAGGGCAGAAGCGCTGCTCAAGGGATCAGAGTCAACGATGACGGCGTCGGCAAAGGAACCGCGCACCAGGCGTCCGGCATTCTCGCTCCAGCCGAGCAGGGCGGCGGCATTTACTGTGGCCGCCCTCAGCGCGTCCAGTGGTGAAAGCCCGGCTTCCTCAAGGAGTCTCGCTTCCGTGCCGATCGGGGTGACGTCGGATCCGAAGGAGTCCGTTCCTGCGACCACCGTCACACCGGCTTCATGGGCAGCCCTCACTGCTGCTTTGATGATGGGCGTGTACTCGGTACCGCGGGCGGCAAGGATCGGGTTGGGTGAGCCCGCCATGCTCGTGATGGCATCCATGGTGGGTGTGAAGTAAGTCCCGCGGCTGGCCATCCGGGAGATGGTCTCCTCGGTGACGAAGACGCCGTGCTCGATACTGCGCACACCTGCCCGGACGGCACCGTCTATCCCATCTGCGCTGTATGCGTGGCACAGCACGCCTGCTTTGCCCGCGGCCTTGACCACAGCAGCGAGCTGTTCATAGTCGTAGACCAGTTCGCGGGGGTCTTGTTCCGCCAAGCCGGCCCGGGGGTTGGCGCGGGTCTTGATCACTTGGGCACCGCGTTTCAGGTTG
Source organism: Pseudarthrobacter woesei (assembly GCF_055412745.1). Lineage (NCBI taxonomy): Bacteria > Bacillati > Actinomycetota > Actinomycetes > Micrococcales > Micrococcaceae > Pseudarthrobacter > Pseudarthrobacter woesei. The sequence continues at coordinate 23,306 of NZ_JBVAYU010000019.1, read as the reverse complement.
ACGCGGGTGAGGTAGGCAAGGTCTGCCGGTTCTGTGACTCCCCCGGTCAGGGACGCGAGCGGTGCCAGGTCCGGGTCGGCGAGGAGCGAGTCCCCAAGCTCGGGTGAAATGAACAGCCCGGCCGGGCTCATCCGGGGCGAGACGCCGGCGGCCCAGGCAGGCAGGGCAGCGAGGGCGACGTCCTGATAGAAGCTGCTGGAGCCACTCCTGACGCTGGTTGCGCCGCCCTGCAGAATGGTCCGCGCGTCGGACAGCGCGTTCGCATGAACATGCACATCGATGAGGCCAGGAAGGACCCAGCCTCCGGAGGCATCCACGATTTGCGCGCGGCCAGCGAGGGCGGCAACGGCACGCCGTGTCTCCTCCCGGTTCCCGACTGCGGTGACCTTCCCTCCTTCCAGTACAAGGACTCCGTCTTCGACTGCGTTGCCCGTCTTGGGGTCCACAATGGTGCCGCCCTGGATGATCATGGGCGGGGGTGAAGCGGGCCGGTCAGCGTATTTGGGGCTGGATGCGTTGCTGCCCGCCCTCGCGGCCGGAGCACTTCCAAGTTGGGCAGCCAGGCTCGCGACTGAGATTCCAGCCAGAGCGGCCGCTCCGGCCAGGATGCCGCGGCGTGGAACCGCAGCCGCAGGCGGAGCAGCAGGGGTGTGATCGTGCAAACACATTGTTTCCTCCAAGGGGAAAGGGTCCTGGCCGAAGCAGCCCAGGTCCGATATCAAAAGGTCAAAGTCTGGTTCTGATGAGCTGGATCAGCTCCCCACACTGTCCGGTTGGTGCCCTCGCGTGCCCGCCACCCCTGATCTTTGGTATACCACGGCGGGAGTGATCACGTAAGAGCGGATGCTTGCACCCGTTACGGCACGGCGACCGATCTGGCCGCTTCCGCGCGCGGATAAGCGGGCGGAAATAGCTCGTCGGGCTCCCGGAGCTGAACGTCCCGTGCCGAGTAAGCGGACCGCATCTTATCGAACAGCAGCTGCCCTTCAACCCTTAGCGCGTCGAGGTCGATGCCGGGCAGGGCGCCATCGACGACGACGGGGCGACCAGCCACAAAGGTATCGGTCACTTGGCGTGCCGTCCCATTGAGCACCAGCGTGCGCAGCGGATCTTCGACGACACCGTCACCGAAGTTGCCCAGGGAAACCACCGTGATATCGGCCTGCATGCCGGAGGCAAGTCTTCCCAAATCAGCCCGCCCAAGAGCCCGTGCGCCGCCGAGGGTGGCGGCGTCGAAGTAGTCTGCCAGGGTCCCGGCGTCAGGACGTCCTTCGACCATCCGAGTCAGGTGCATGCCGACGTCCATGCCCCGCACTAGATCCGGTGGGAAGGAGTCAGTGCCCAGGCACAGGTTGATGCCGGCTTCACGGAAACGGTCGAATGAAACAAGTTGCTTCTGGTAGCGGAACAATGTCAGCGGACAATGGATGATGCTGACGCCGTAGCGGGCCAATGTGTTCAGCGGGCCGCCCGGCGCGGACGCGGCTGGATCGGCGCCGTCGATCATGACACCGTGCGGGATGAGGAGCCGTGTGCTGAAGAGGCCGGTGGATTCGAGCAGTTCCCAGACACCGCGACCAGCGGAGCGCTGCAGGAGCTCTTCCTCAAGTGGTGACTGGAGGCAGTGGAGCCGGACGAGCGCGTCGCGGTCCCGGGCGATCCGCGCCGTCTCCCGCATAAGGTCTTCGGAGAGCGTTTCGATACGGCACGGCAGCAGGGCCCCGGTGATAAGGGGGTCCTTCAAACCGGCTGCGTAGTCCAGGAAACGCTCTGCGTCGTGCAAGCCTGCCCGCCCCTGCGTTTCGTCGAAGTGAACCTCCCGATCACCAGCGGAAGTGGTGACATGGACACCGGAACGGTACGCCGGCCCCAGGTAGCCGCGCAGTCCGATCCGCCGGCTTATCCCTGCCATGTCCACGAGTTCGTCGAAGCCCTCAGCCCATGAACTGTGGATCTCCGAGGCGATAGGCATGTAGGTCGTGATGCCGTGGAGCGCGAGCTGCGCCAAGGCGAACTCGCGGACCGCGGCGCGCTCCGATGGCGTGAATGCGTCCCGTCGGCGGGTGGCAAAGTAGTCCTCCGACCAGAGGTGACCGGGTGCGACATCGGGCGAGGGGCACGAGTCCAGGATGAGGTGATCGATGTCCGCGAGGGCGTCGAGGTCTATCAGGCCGGGCATGACCAGACTCTGGCCATAGTCGTGCTCCTCATCGACCGGGCCCCTGTAATCGCGCCCCACGAAGACGATTGAATCTCCTACGAAAACGACGTCGCCGTCCTCGATGAGCGTGTGCTGCATTCCATCGAACCCCAGAACGTACCGGGCCGAAATTTTCTTATACAACGTGCCTCCTTGAACAGCGGCCGGGTTTGACCGGCACGGTCTTGATATGCGGCGGTGGGTCACTGCCCATGTCCGGGCATCCGAGCAAGCCGGACTTCCGAGGGTTTGCTAAAAAATGTGACTTGCCTCTCAATGGTTACGAGTATACAGTCTTTTGGTATACCAAGTGCAAGATTCCGCAATGTGAGATGTCTTGCCCCGGAACCTGAACCCCTCGAAAGGCCTGCATCATGAGCAACGAAGCGAAGACCACAGGCGGCCCGGCATCCGCCCTCATGGATACGCCGCCCACTCGTTCTTTCCGTGCCCGCCCAGCCATGTGGCTCGCAATGATCGCGCTCTCCACCGCCATCTGCGCCGTTGCCATCATGATCGGAACCCATAAGTTCCATCTCGGCCCGGCGGCCATCGTACTGATGCCCATCCTGTGGACCGTGCTTATCGGCGGATTCCTCGGTGTCCAGAGAAGGAAACCCATCGGAGGGCGTGCCCGGGCAGTGTCCACACACCTGATGGACGTGGCCATTGTTTTCTTTCTGGCCGGCCTCGGTACTCAGATTGGCCCGTCGCTGTCGAAGTTCACAAACATTGGCCCCGCGATCCTCCTGCAGGAGGTGGGCCACGTGGTCGGGACAGTGATCCTGGCCCTTCCGGTGGCGGTTGCGCTCGGCTTGGGCCGCACGGCGATCGGCGCCACCTGGTCCATCGACCGTGAGTCCTACCTCGCCTTCGCCATCCAGCGATTCGGAGTCCGGTCCCCCGAATACCGCGGCGTGTTCGCGGTGTGGGTGCTGGGCAGCGTCTTTGGCGCCGTGTTTATCTCTCTCCTGGCCGGCCTTCTCGGCGGACTCGACTTCTTTGATCCGCGGGCCCTCGCTTTGGGTCTCGGGCTGGGTTCCGCCTCCATGATGCTCGGGGGCGTCGGCGCTCTGTCCATCCTGTACCCGGAGATGGCAGGGGAGATCATGGCCCTCGCTGCTCTCTCCAACCTGGTCACTAACATTGTCGGCTTCTACGCCGGTGTCTTCATCGCGCTGCCAATGTGCCAGAAGCTCTACAAAATGTGGTCCCGCATCTTCGGACGGGACGACCTCGGCCGCCGTGTCCGCAATGGCGTTCTCGTCCGCGCTGCCGGGCGAACCCAAGCCGAGAGCCCGGAGTCAGGAAGACTAGACCGGGCAGTGGTCGAATCCGACGAGGAGTCGGGCATTGACACCGTAGACGTCTACGGCATCGAAGAGGACCCCGTTGTTGTCCGGACACCCAAGACGTGGCTCATCGCATTCGCCGCCACCGGAGTCGCGGGCTTCCTGCTGAACGCCCTCGGAACCGGTTCCGCCCGGCCACTGGATGCCGTCGGCGTGCTCATCCTCCTGGCCCTTACCGCCATCGCACTCGTGCTCGCGAAGCTAGTCCCGGTAGTCCCGTCCAGCATCTGGGTCTTGGCCCTGGCCACCATTGCCTCCGCAACATTCCTACCGATAGGCCCCTTCATCGCCTCCACCACGCAGCACATCAACGTCCTCTTCGCAGGCCTGCCCATGATCGCGTTGATAGGCATGTCGCTCGGTCGCGACATCAAGGCGTTGCGCTCGCTGAGCTGGAAAATCGTCATCGTCGCCCTGATGACCTTCACCGCGAGCTTTGTCGCCGCGGCAGTCATCGCCCAGGTCGCCTTCCAGTTCTAATACATACGAATCGCTCCCTGCCGTGAGGATGGCACCGGTCCGGCCGGGATCGGTGTCATCCCAGCGACATTAAAGACTGAGGAATGAAACATGCTCATCAGGCGCCATCCGTTTAGATCAGTGCATTGACTTCGCCTGCTAAACGGAATCGGAGGTAAGTACTTGACTTCAAAGACGAACTGCGACGGAGCTTCCAACTGGGACGATGTCCAAGTTGGAGACAGGGTGCAGCTGGTCTCCAGCGGGCGCACAGAGTACGCCGGCGAAGTGGACGCTCGGACAGCAGACGGTGACTTCATTTGGGTCCAGGACCCCGTGGGCGGCCACCGCCTATTCCATATCCTTCTTCGTAAGATCAGATCCGTTATCGGCGTTTAGACCAACAGGAGCTGCAGTGGATGAAAATTCCCGTTCGAAGAAGAGCGGCACCATTCCGCAGGTCTGATCGCGGTGTGCTGTGGAGCTGGTTCGTGTGTGCTGTCTGGATTTGCCCTGCCAAGGCTGGCACCGGTTCCTGCATCTAATGCGTGATTCCTGTCGAATCGCCGTAGATGCTTGGGTTAACCGGAATTATGTGAAAGGTGGCTGGGCCCAGTCCTAGATCGGTCTGACTTGCAGGAGCGACAGTCCCAAGGGTTCCATTTTCATACCCAGCTCAGTCGCTGCGGTATCCTCAAGACCTTCCTGTATCTCTGCCAGGGCTCGCGCGTTGTCTCGGGCCAACCCGGATCAGTTGCCATGTCATGCCGTTCCCCCGCATTCCTGCATGAAAAGGTATCAGAGCGGCAATTCCAGACCGGCCGCAACCCAGGCCATATCTAAAGAATAATAAGCAAATCATGTTGTACGCGGCCCTGGCCACCATGAAGTAGTGAACGCGAAAACCCAACGANAAAACCCAACGAAAGGACGAACAAGGATGAACACCCAGAACGCACCCCGCAGGGCGGTACCCGATCTGCAGTAGAGAGCCGCTCCCCCACACAACCGAATAGGTCTGTCCGGGACCCCACACACCCGGAACATCAGATCAGAGGCGAGAGTGTGGACACTGTCCACACGAAAAAACACCAAAAAGGCCCCTGACCTGCGGAAACACTGTGCCCGAGGTGGGACTCGAACCGGGTTCCAGCCCTTGCAAACACTGGACTCCCGCCCCAACATACGGAAACCGGCCCAGTCCGGCACCGGTACGGCCCAGTTCGAGACCCAAAGTGTGGACACTGTCCACACCCCCAAATCTCCCCACCAAAGACCTCCCCCAAACAGCCGCACCCGCATCGACAGGGAGCGGCGCTTCTTTGCCCTGAAAACGCCTGATCCTGCTGGAGAAGAACAATCGCAGCTGCAACCGGGACCTGTCCGCGCTCGTTACGGCCTCCCGGGCATACCCGCACGGCGGCATGCTGTTGCGGAAGATCACCTGTTCGGGTTCAGACATGCGGTTATTTATGCGGGTGTGTCCGGATTCCGGCGAAAACCGCCGGAATCCAGGCCATGTCGTCATCCCATACGGCGTTGGCCCACCTGCTGAGCGATCCAAAGTTTATGAAGATCCTGCCGTCGGGGAGTGCGTGATTCCTAAAGCCAGGAAGTGTTACTGAGCGGAAGTTTCTTACAACGCAGAATGCTCGTCAAACATCGCCAGGCTACTTCGTATCCGGGAGTGGCGATCGACTATTTTGACTAATCGGAGTTGAGGATTAGCGGCGTTCGGCATGCTCTAACGCTCGGTCGACTCCGTAGACGCCGAGCTCGACCAGACGGTCCAGAATGTCGAGCAGTGCCGAGATGCGCTTCTTGTCGACTGTCTGTGCCAGCCCTCGGACGACCAAGTCCGCGATGTAGCGTGCGTCACCAGCTGCCCCTGTTCGGATATCTGCTACTTCGCTGCCGTATGTGTCGAGGAAGCGGTGTGCGGCGAGATCAACCAGGTCGTCGACCCTATCGGGAGCTTCTTGTAAGGCGATCAGCAGTTGGGGGGTGGCATGGACGTAACTCGGAGATGCGACCAGGTCCTCGAGGAAACTCACGAAGGGACGCAGACTGTGCCCTCTGAAGTGGCTGGCGAGCGCACCCACTGCCTTGCGAACCTCATCGTCATCGTCATCGTCGTGCATGAGTTGGCGCAAGGTGGCGAGAACGAGTTCTGAGTTAGCGGCGCGTTCCACCCTGGCGCTGCAAACGATGGCCGCGCCAGTCCGAACCTCGATGTCGCCAGCGAGTGCTCGTTCCATTAGCTGCGGACGTTCCCACTGAAGGGCCGCGAACGCAGCCATGCTCCCGCCCGCCTGCCGTACCTCTCCCTCCCCTGATTGGAGCATCCGGTCGATCACTGGGTCGATTAGTTCTGGGTCGACGTTGCCGATGTACATCATTAGATTGACGACGAAGTCGGAGGCAAGCAGGATGTCGTCCGCCTCGATGAGGCGTTCAAACGCTGTATACGCCGTCGGCCGTGCATGTCGAAGGCAGGCCGCGATGGTGTGGGCAACACAGGAGCGGACGCTTAAGACCGGATCGTTGGCGAGCGCGACCAGGTGAGGGCTAACTGCCGCGGTACGCTCGCCGTGTACGTCATGGACTAGGAGGTCGCCGAGTTCTTCGGCGAGGCTGCCTCTTGCTGTGTTCATACCGTTCTGACGCAGGTCACGACCGCGGCGTTCGTCACAGTCCGGTGAGTTGTCCTTCGGGTCTGGCGCATGCTGGGCACGGTCCCTGATTAGTTCGACGATGTCGAGGGGTGTCTCACTGAGGACGTGTCGTACGGACCATCCGAGCCACCGGTCGCAATCGGTTAGCTCGAGGCTCACGATATGCCGGATGGCGTCAAATACTGCCGGCTGCGCATTGGGGGGAATTGTCGCTTCACCGAATCCCCAGAGGATGGCGCTGGGATAGGCCGCGTTTGTCGTTGCAGTCATATGCATGGCTAGGCCGGCAAACCGTTGTGGGTCCTCTGTGGTGCGGTTCTTGAGTATTTGCGATAGTTCGTGGGCACCACCAATTGAGCTGCCCCGCTCGCGGTCATTGTCGTGCTTGGCCATGGCGCGAAGCCACTGCTTGTCCGTCATCCTCGCTGTTGCCGCATCACCGATCGGAGAGCCGACGGTGTAGCTGATGATGCCGGTCGGTGGCGGCGGAACCTCCATGCCGAACTTTCGTTGGTACTCGGCAAGTCGTCGTGTGCCCAGGGAGCTAAGCCGGTTTCTATCAAGCGCCGACAAGAACTTAAAGGCGGTGTAGCCAAACGAGCGAAAGCGTTCGTATGGATTGCGGAGGTCTCGCAGTTCGTCTTCGAGACGGGCGTGGACCTCTGCGGAGATGAGCGGCGCGATAGCTTCGACAAGCTCTCTAGACAGCCAGCAACCGTCTGAGAGATAACCGCTTTCAAGACGACTGCCGCCTTCGAGGATTAGCTCGGCTGCCCAGTCGGTGAAGTGCGCGGCACCGGCAATGAGCGTGCGGAATAGTAACGCTTGAGCGGAGGCGTGCTCGTTTGCCGCGAGGGTCCGAAGCATCGGCTCGACCGACTCTGGTGCGGTTGACACCCACCTGGCGAGCGCATCCGCCGCGCCGTTGTAGAGCGCGTCGTCAGCGTTGTCGAACCCCGCTTCTGATCGCAGTCGGAGGCTGAAGTGGTGGTCGTATAGCGGGCTGTCGTGTCGCCGTTCTAGGGATGTCGCCTGCATGACGCCGAGAAGATGTGGCACGACGCTTTCGGCAAAGGCTTGAGGTTCTAACTTGCTCGTCTCTTTGATGAGCTCAGTGGCGCTGTAATCGTGCAGACCGAGAATGGTAACTTTGCCGTCTCGACCCGTCTCGAGCGCCGATGGGCTGTCAATGAAGCAGGCGCTCAGCAAGTCGATCGCCCAGAGTGGTTCGTGTGTGGCAAGGTCATGAGCCGACAACCAGAGATTTTTGTCAATCGGGTCGAGGTCTCCCGATCGCACCGCATTCAGCAGGAGGTCGAATAGGGGTCTGTTCTCGTGGAGATCAGCGCGCTGCGTGAGCCATCGGAGCCACGTCAGGTACTCGGGTGCATCTCGTCTCGCTAAGAGAAGTTCCGCGACCACCCTGCTGTTATCAGCTCCGGCGTTTGCGAGAAAGGTGATGCCTCGTTCGCGCAGTGTCTGATCGGTGCTGTCGAGCCATGTCTCGAGGAGTCCGCGGTGGTGGAGCACGTCGAACCAGCTCGGGCGGGCGATTTGCTGCCATAGCCGTCCGGCCAACGTCGAGTCGCCCTCGCCGATTCGCAGAACGAGGTTAAGGTCTTCATCCGTCGGTGCGTTCACGTTGGCGAAAACGATCATGACAGTTTCTTTGATGTGGAGACGGATGGACAATCCGGTCAGCACCGCCTCGACTTCCGTGCGGAAGCGCGCTGGTTCACGCTCACGCAGCAGTTCAAGAATCTGACGCACCTGTGCCCGCCGGAAAAGCTCTTGCTCCTGTGCGCAGAGGAACTCGACCATTGACTGCTGCCGCGACAACCATTGCCGCGCGAAGGTGTAGTCGAAGAACGTTTCATGGAAGAAGGAGACGCGATCACCATCTATGGCCAAGACTTGTTCAGACGCCAGCACCTGGGCATCACGGATGTAGTCGTCGGGGTCGAGTATCTCGATGGCGACCGAGAGGGCCTGCTGATCGCTTGCGGTGTTAGCGATGCGCGCCAGCACGTCGTTGAAGCGAACCTCTGGGCGATAGTCGTTGATGGTCTGGCGCTTTCGCTGCCAGAAAGCCTCGAATAGCGATCCACGTGAGGTGAAGTTGAGCGCGCCTGGTTGACTCGCGACAGTTTCGAGGAGCACGAGGTTCAGTGGCGACTTCAGCAGCGCCTGTTGCGACGAGGTGAGCGTTGTGGCGTCCAAACCCATCGCTTCTAAGGCAGCAGTGACGGCCTCATCGGGCAGGGGCTCGACCGCGAGGCGCTCAACGTCTGTCCGGGCATCGAGCTTGCGAATGCGATGATCGTTCTCCACATCGAAGAGGCGGCAGGCCAGGATGACGCGTACACCCTCGGCTGCCGTAGCCTCGTGGATCAGATCCTCGATGACGTCGTAGCGTTCGGACAGTCGTCCCGACGCGAGTGACACGGCGTCGAGCTGGTCGATGATCAGGAAAGCGTCGCGGCCGTCGGCGGCCATCCGCAGCGACGCAACCGGCGAGCTAGTCAAGCCCAGCTGCGCCCCCAACTCGGCTGTCGAACTGAATGCTCCGCGACGATCGAGCCGGAATGCCAGCACCTCAGCGCCTTTCGATTCAAGGCCCTTCGCCGCCTGATAGACGACCGAACTCTTGCCGCCGCCGCCAGTGCCGACCACCAGCGCCAGACGCGTTCTGCCCATAAGTTCGATGAGATCGGCGGTTTCTTTGCGCGGGATAGCTGGTCTGAGTAACTCCCGCTCCACGGTACGCTGCCAACTCGTGGTTGTAGCGTGTACCTCGTCATGCGCAGTTCGTTTCGCTGTTGCTTGGCGGGCGAAGACGCCGTGAAGGGCCAGTCCTTCAAGCAATTCACGCCTCGTGAGGCGCTTACGGAGGTTACTTAGCAACACTGCGCCAACAGCGACGGGTAGCAGCGGCTCTGCGGCGCCCTCCAGCACCGTAGCGGCGAACATAGCGTTTGTCTTACCCAGCTGCTGTTCGTCACCGATCTCGAACCACATGCCGCGAATCACTTGCCAAGCGTCCTCCGCGCTGCCAAAGATATCAGAAGCTGACAGCTCATCGAATACCGGGCTCAACTGCTCGGTGAGTTGGTGCGTTACGAACTGCCCGACATCCGCGGACTGCCGAGCCCATTCGCTAAGCACGCGTAGCCGCCCGCACGGCGTCATTGAGCTGAAGTGATACTCCCGGCCGTCAGTGACATGCCTCGCCGCAGCCGCGAAGATTCCGCGACTCCGCAGCGCTGCGACGGTCCAATGATCGTTAATGCTGTGCTGACGCTTCACCTGCGTGACGGCCACAGTGCCCCGTTCATCAACGAAAGTGAACTCAGAACCGTCGGCCAGGTCCGGATCAAGATCCTCGAGGGTGATAGCGCGCCGCTCGTCTTGGATGCACCGTAAAGCGTAGTGGACGGCCCAGGACAACTCATACGTGTTGCCCAGCTTGTCGGCAACCCCGCCGCCGGCGCTATTCCTACGCAGCGCCTTAGCCTGCACCTTATCCGCATCCTTCATAGAGACCATTCTCACCGTTGGACGCCGTCCATTCCGTACCCGCCCCCTCGCACTCGCCGTTCGGTCGACAACTACCCGACACGAGTCGCGCCGCCGAGCTCTATCCCAAGTCCGCGACCGCCGCGCGGTTCTGCTCTTCACCGATGCGTTTGAACAATCCAATCGAGTCCCAAGTGGCCGCCACAAGCGGGTTCTCCCGTCCGGCCGCCGCCTTCAGGGTAGGCGTCATCGGCAATACTCCGTCAACGGAATCGTGAGCGGACTTCGTCAATAAGTCAGCCAGTTCATCCCCCGAGAGCGTCACAAGCGACTCCAGTTCTTCGATAGATAGCACCCCTACAGGGAAATCTGCATCCGGAAGTTGCGCGCGCATCGGCCAGTTCTGGTCCATATAGAACGGTTCCAAGGATATGACAAGCCCTACGCGTGGTTTCATCGGGTCGATTTCCGGGTTGATGGCTGCGATAGCTTCTATATCTCTATGCGACCGGTTCAGCTGCTCAATGCCTTTGCCGATTGAGCCAGTGACCGAATCAAGCCAAGTATCCCTACCGACTCTAAGTGCCTCAATAGGCTGTCTTGCCTTGCATTCAATGAGCACAAGCAAACCGGGGAGATCAAGGAACCAATCGCAAGAATCGATGCGGTTTTTTTTGAACTGATAGGGAAGCTCAGGCTTGCGAGAGCAGTCACCGCTGATAAGCTCCAGATGACGGCCTACATAATGCTGAAACACGTGACCGAGATCTCGAGAGAAACCGTCGCCGAAAGCTTGGACACCAAGAAAATAGATGGCCGGCGGAAAGGCCTTGGCAATGATCGCCTGGCACCAAGGAGCGATCGGCACATCAGTAATCCCCTCAATGAATGGTCGATTCGCAAGTGGGTTGAACGCGAACTTCTTCTCAGTAGAGGTCGCATGATCTTGGAACTCACGGTTCACCCGTTTGAACTCGGCTACGGAGGTCACGAGCTGCTCATTAAACGTCTGTCGCAACGCACTAAACGAGAGCACCTCCCCCAGCCCCTGAAAAGCGTCGCCGGTTAGCCACTCAAGACTGAATGTGCCGCTGTTGGAATGGGCGCCGACAGAGATGACGAACACTGATTCCACGTACTCGTCAAGCGTAAGGCCGTTCGCGATCTCCTCGAACCAACCTGCGGTCATCTTCTCCACCGAAAAGCCCTTTGGGTGCTCGCTCATCGTGCCAAAGAGGAGGATGGTCCTAGAGAGCGCTGAGAATATATCCCGCTGGCCGGGGAACTGCTCGAAGTACATTCGCGTGAGGGTCTTCGCGAAAGCATCAGTTCGATCGGGATTGGAGTGAAGTTCCTCATCTGTCAGGTGCACGTTCATATTGCAAAGGCGCAGAAGGACTTTGTTGTCAGCCTGGGGGCGTTGAAAAGATCCCCATGCAAGTGACGTGCGGGCCACGTCGGCAATATTCCAAGGGTTGAGCCCTAGCCGATTCAGAGAATTGTCGCGGTCGTCATTGGGGGCAATTGCTGCACTGGTCGCGGCGCATTGAATCAGGAGACTGTCGCGGTCAACCTTGCGGACTTGGCCCTTGAAGTCTTCCCAGCTCGCAGATTTCCGAGTTTGTTGATAGGGATATCCGGGCGTGCTGCTAGTGATGATCATGGTCCGATCCTAACGGGCCAGTTGGTGCCCCTCTTTTCTTCAACATTGTGGGTTTACGAACTCATGAGCAAGCATAGGAAAATAGCACGGGTATATTCAGTGAGTCCTCAACTGCTCCTCATACTGGCGGTAGCGAGCGAGGTCCGCATTCAGGGCGCCACGGCGGGCGGCCTCTTCACGTCGTCTCTTGTCCGCTGCTTCCTCGGCTGCCGCTGCTGCTTCATCCTCTATTCGGCGCCGCAGGGCCTCCTGCCGGCCAGCAACCGCAGACCTTGCCTTCCGCAGGTGCTCGGAGTCGAGCCCGCCTGCGGTCAGGCGCCACTGCTCAAGGGCGCCGCTGGCTGCCTTCTCTTCGGGTTCAGGGTCTTCGCCAGAGTGGTAGCTGACGCCGATACGGCATTCCTGTTTGGCCCAGCCCCACCAGACCCTGAGGCTCCAGCCGGGTTCGGCGTGTTCGGTCTTGAACGCGTCGATGCCGGTGGACTCTCGGCCTGACCCAGCAGGTTCCCGCCCGGTGTTCTCACGACTCTCTGGCGTCATGCCGCGCCACCGAAAACCATCCATGAATGACCAGAAGTATCTTCGCTGTTTGTCATTCTGATCCCCCATCATCGCTGGGCGGGTCCTCCACGCAACCAGGGCGCGATGCGCCGATCGCGATCCAACATTTCGTTCGGTGCTCCTTCGTCGCTTATTTCCTCGCGAAATCTTGGACCGTGACCGGTTCCCCAAGTTGCACTCCGGCCCCTTATACCCAGCGGCGACTCCTCTATCAGATCGACGCCAAAATCTGGCAAGCACAACCGGTGCCCGCCAGCCGATAAAGGAGAAAGACCATGGAAACGCTCACCATCAAAACACCCGCAGACGTTCTCAGTTTCGTCGGACACACCCTGGGGTTTTGGCCCCGGGAAAGCCTCGTCTGCATCACGCTCGTCGACAACCACGTCGGGGCCACACTGCGCGTTGACCTGCCGAAACCGGGAGCAGAGATCAGCTACGCACAAACCATCGCCGAATACTTGGCCCACGACGCTAAGGCCGCCAGCGTTGTCTTCGCCCTATACACATCATTGCCCGCCGAGTCCGGACATTCCAGGCCGCACGCCGCAACCATCGCGGCACTGACAGGGGCCTTAGCCGAGCGGGGAATGTCTATCCGTGACGGGCTCCTCGTCGGAGACGATGCAGTTTCGCAATACGACGGCGATCCCAAGGCCGGACCGTCGCTGCCTCTAACGTCGACGCAGTCCAGCCAGATCAACGCCGAGTTCGTCTACCGCGGCAGCACCATCGCCCCGACTAACCGGATCACTTTGCCAGCTTCGACCAAGGAAATCCACACTGCGGATGCCGTCGAAAGTTGCGTGAAATCCATGCAGAGCCTGAACGTCCGAGATGCCATGGACCGGGCCCGGACGCTGTGGACGGAAATGCTGGACGCAAAATCCTTCCCGACCGACGAGCGAATCATCAGCCTGATCGCGTGCCTCCAGTTCCCCACCATTCGGGATCAACTCATGGCGGACATTCCCGGAATCGACGAACCCATGGACCGCGTTCTCCTGGCCCAGACGGACAGCACGCCGCGCTGGTCCAGGGTCGAGTGGGCAGAGCAGCTGCTGCTGCACGCTTACACACGCAGCAGCACGAGGCACTCCGCCCCCATCCTCACCGCCATCGCTTTCATCAATTGGTGGGAAGGCAGAGGCAGCAAGGCCCACCAATTCCTGCAACTCGCCCTCGAAGCCGACCCCGGCTACCACCTGGCCAGGCTCAGCGACCAAATGATCGGTCGCGGAATAGTCGCCGGCTGGACCATGGACCGGAACACGGCGTATCGGAATCGCGGGCTTGAGGCATCCTGAACAACTACCGAGAGATTGATCTACCCTGGGAACCGGCAGTCAGCCTGACGCCACACGGTCTCGGAGCCACCGAAACACCGCTGCGTCCCACCCCTCCGGATCGACATTCCACTCCTGCGTGTGCTCCACCGACGGAAAGGTCACCAGCGTGGCCAAATCAGGACGGCGGTCGACGAACCGGCGGGAAACCGCGAAGGGAGTCGACCTGTCTCTTTCACTATGGATCAGAAGGGCAGGAAGGCGGAGTTCGTCCGCCCGGGCCACCCCATCCAGGGCCCTCAAATTCAAGGCTGTTCCCAGCCCGGCGATCCAACACAGTCGACGTGACTCAAGAATCCGCAGCCCCAGGGCCGCAATCCAGCTCGGAAGCATAGTTGATCGGGCGTTGGCCATGAGCGTGCTCGTCCAGTCAATGACCGGCGCATCGAGAACGAGCCCGGCGATGCGGTCCCGGAACTCCGACTCCAGGGTCAACTGAAGAGCAATCGTGCCGCCGAGAGACCAACCGAACAATACAATTTTGCTAGCGCCCTGATCCACGGCATATGAGACGGCAGCGTCCACGTCGCGCCACTCGGACTGTCCCAAGTGGTAGCGGCGATCCGCCGAGGCCGGCGCTTCTCCATCATTCCGGAACGAAACCACCAGGGAGGTGTAGCCCAGCCGGTCCGCCACTGGTACACCGCGCAGGGCGCCGGATTTCTTACCCCCCAAGCCATGGACATGGATAGCCCACGTGCCGGAATCACCTGGGGAGGCTTCAGAGGGTGGGAACTGCCAGGCAGGCGCCATGCCGTTCTCCACTGCAATCCCCACGTCTTTGTAAGGAAGGCCCAGCGGGTCCGGCGTTGGATAGACGTAGCCGCTCCAGATCCCAGCCTTGGCGTTCAGCAGGTCCCCCGAGTCAACCCGCTCAACCAGTCGCGTCACCGTCCCGACGGCGGCGGGCCCAGCGCCGTCGTCGGTGGCCGCGATCTTCCCGATGCAGGCGTGGCCTGCGCCATTGGCAAACCAGATGCTGTAGCGCCCCGGAACGGTGGTCCGGGGCGATGCTGGCAGTTCAATCAGCAACGAATCGTTGCTGTCACGGAACACGCTGAGAATCGGCAGATCCTCAACTCGCCGCGATGCTGGAACCACAATCTGACGCGCAAAATAGACAGCAGCGAAAAGCGCTGCGGCGCCGGCCACAGCACCTCCGACGACCACACCCACCACGACCTTACGCATCGCCGTCGTCCTTTGGCTCTTTCATGCGGTCGTCGATGACTTGGCGTAAACGCAGAAGCGTGGCGGGGGAAATCGCCTGCAACTGACGGGCTGCAAAGTTCCTGACGCGGTTTTCCCTCAGCGCCCGCAACAGCTGCAGTTGGGCGTCGACCAGATCTGGGATCTCCCCGGTGTCGTCCAGGAGATACCGGGAGTCGACGCCAAAGTAGTCGGCAAGACTCTGTAGAAGCGCCGTGTCCGTCGCCATGGGACCGTCGCCACTGCGCATATAAGCCCACCGGGAACGGGACAAGGGCGTTCCCCGCTCCTCCATGTGCCGGCTGATCTGCGGGTAGGTCAATGGCGAAGACCCTTGGGCCTCAAAAAGATCCAGGAGGAGATTCAGTTTTCGGGCGAGGCGTGCTTGCGGCGTTTCGGAGAGATCGCCGTCGCTGTCGGTCATGACTTCACCTCCCCCTTGATTGGCGTCCTGGCTCCCCAATGCCCGGGGGTGGAAACCCGGGTTCCGAGATACTCCTCCGCTTCAGCCAGTACTTGAATATCACTCTCCCCTAGTGACTTGGCAGGTTCGGGGTCGACCAAGAGGGCGTCCTGGATCTCAACCAGCATCCGGTGGAGACGCTGCTTGGACGCATCCCGCGGGTCGCTGGCTACCGCCGGAACATTGAGCCGAACCCCGGCGCGGGCCGCGGTGGTTCGTTCCCAGGTCTCAGCTAAGCGGGCGAGGAGGACGGCGGTGGTCCGGGAATCGGATCTGCGCTCCAGGCGACGCGCAACGGGCGGCAGGGCAAGGCCCACGCACAGAAACGCCATGGCCCCGAATACCGCAGCGTCGTACACATAGGAGAGCCGCATCATCGACTCAATCTCTCCCATCAGGTGCAGGACATCCATACCCACCACCGCCAGAACGAGCACCACGGCCAGGGAACACCCAATGCCGATGAAAGTGAGTGCAAGGCGGAAATACGGCCTTGCCATCTCGCCACGAAACTCGAAGCACGTATAGCCAGTGACGGTCACCACCGCTCCGATGTAGAGGAACTGGATGCTGGAGTACGCGGCGGCTGCCCACTGGCTGCCAAAGTCCTTCATAAAGGCGGTGGACGTCCGCGGGGCATCGACCAGGCTGAAAGTCAGAATCAGTGCGACGACGACCAGTCCCAGCAGAGCGAGTCCGCCCCTGTTGCGCCGGTCCATCTTCTCGTCTGGATCGGCCGCCCGCAGGATCGCCTGGGACAGGAAGTAGATCCCGACGACCATGAAGATGTTGGCCACCAGGTCCAGGACATTGCGGCCTCCGAGAAGCCTGTCCCCCTCGAGGTAGATTGTGTCGACGTTCAGGGTGAGTGCGGTGGCAATAGTCACGGCAGCCACCATGATGCTGTGGTCGCTGCGCCGCTTCATGCTTGGAAGGAGGCACAGGACCAAGCCCCAGATCACGGCGGCGGCAAAGACCTGGATCACCCCAAAATCCTTTCAAACGACCGGGGCTCGATGCTGCTGTCCCTGATTGCAGCGGCGAAGAGATCTGCCAGGGTCTCGGCAGCGGCTTCGATATGATCCAGGAAGTCACTGCGCCCCAGGATGCGCGAGACTTTCTCGCCGGAAAGATTGGGACACAGGGTCTCGGCGTAGTTCGCGGACACCACCGCCTCATCGTGGCGGAGCACCATATGTCCGAGTTCGTGAAGGATAAATTGCTGGCGGTGAAGGGCCGACGGCGTTGGCGCGTGCAGGATGATCTCCCGGGTGTTCGTGGACAGCCACAGCCCACAAACCGTTCCGCTGTTCAAAGACTCACAGACGTCGATCTCAATCCGCCGTCCACGGGCCTTCTCAATGATCGAGATCAGACGGTCCAAGGAAAGGCGGCTCGGCAGCTTCAGCGCTCGGAAGCCCTCCGCAGCGCTGCTCGCCGGCGAGTATTCAGAGTCAGCAAAACGTCCCATTGGAATCCCATCATCTGGGCTGCCGGCTCATATCCATGCCCGCTGCCCTTCGACGAATCGGCCCGCTCATCTGCGCCCGCCAAGAATCGCCTACCACCATTGAACGCCTGTGCTCTGGACATGTCCAGAGCACCAAACCGCACCACCCTCACACCTCTGGCATCCAAGGTTGTCGGCGTGAGCGCGTACTCACGGCAAGTCATGTCGCAGCGCGCCTCGGCGTTGATGAACGACTGTGAGCGGAAAGGTTTGCGGGGAATGCGGCAAGCGCTTCGAGCCGTCGCGCGGGTCGCAGCGGTTCTGCTCTACGCGCTGCGCCAACCGACAGCGTGATCGTCGACGGCGGCACAGAGCAAAGGGCGCGCCGCCCGCAACCGGCGCGGCTGTTGCGTTCAATTCACCCACCAGAGCATCCGCCCCAACGGCACCCCCGCGCAACACCGACGCCCGCTTGTCTGCCGCCCTCTCAATGAGCAGCAAGCTCCTGGATTCGTTGTATACCCGGCTCAGATCCCAAGCCGCAGACATCGACCACTTGGCAGCAGAGAACGCGGACCAACGAGCCCTGATCAAGAACCTCCGCGCCGACGTCGCCAGCCTGCAGACCGGTCAGAGAACTGACACCCAGGACTTGGTCCGCCTGGCCGGCAAGCTGCTGGCTCTGTCCCAGGCCACCGGACTTGAAATGGACGACACCACGAAAGCCGTATTCCGCCGGCGAGGGTGGACATCCTCCAGCCGCCATCGGGAGGCATCGAAGCAATGACCATGTCCATCGCCCGGCTGTCCGCCCAGTCTGGCCTGAAGTACCTCTTCAAAACCACTATGTTGGACGATCTGACGATCACTCCCGCCGATGCCACCACGTACTACATGAAAGCGGGCACGCCGCAGGGCCGCTGGCTGGGTTCCGGCCTGCAAGGCATCAGCCGGACCAGCGGACAGGCCGTCACGGAATCCGACGCCAAAGCCCTGTTCGACCACGCGGTCCACCCGGACACCGGCACTCCCCTGGGCCGTCCGCACGGCCAACCCACTGTCGTCCAGAACAGCCAAGGCCGAACCGAAACGCGCCACGCCGTTGTCGGCTTCGACCTCACGTTCAGCGTCCCAAAGTCCGTGTCCGTCCTCTGGGCCCTGAGCCCCCGCGCGCTCCAAGACCAGATCCTCCAGACCCACCACGAGGCCGTCAACGACACCCTGCACTGGCTCGAAGAATCGGTCATACACACGAGGGCAGGCCGTAACGGCGTCGCCCACCTCGGCACCCGCGGAGCCATCGCCGCCGCCTTCGACCATTGGGACTCCCGTGCCGGAGATCCGCAGCTACACACCCACTTGGTCATCGCCAACCGCGTCCAGCGCATCACCGACGATGCGTGGGTCACCTTGGACTCGCGGACGCTCTACAAAGCCGCGGTCGCTGCCAGCGAGCACTACAACGGTCTCCTCTTCGACGCACTCCACCGGAACCTCGGCACCGACGCAGACATCCGGGAGCCAGCCGCAAACACACACAACCCCAGTCAGCAACTCACCGGCGTCGACCAGGTGCTCATCCGCGAATTCTCCAACCGCTCCCGCCTCATCGACCTGGAAACCGACCGCCTCGTCGCCGAATGGACCGCCAGCCACAGCACTCCCCCAACCGCCACGACCACCATCAAGCTCCGCCAGCAGGCAACCCTTTCCACCCGCGGCGCCAAACCGGAAACCGCCGCACCACTCCATCAGCTTTCCGCACAGTGGCGGGCACGCGCAGCGGCCCAAGGCTTCGAGCCCAGCCTCGTTCTCGCGAACACCGTGCGGCGCTCCCACCAAGCCCCTTACCGCACCGGTGACTTCACAGCCGACTGGATCGACGCTGTCGGCTCACTGACCCGCGAGCGCGTCGCGACGAAACGCGCCACCTGGAACCGGTGGAACCTCCTAGCGGAAACCGAACGGGTCTGCGCCGACATCCGCTGCAGGACGCCGGCGGACCGCAACACCATGATCGATGCCGTTGCCACCGCCGCAGAGAACCAGTCGGTTCCACTCAACGAGTACCGTTACGCCGTCCCCGTCAACGCGCAGCCCGACCTCCGCTTCGCACACCGCAGCATCTTCGACTTCCACGGCTCCCGGCTCTACACAGACACGGCGACCCTCACCAATGAGGATGTCGTCATGGCGGCCAGGAACGACGACGGCAGCCCGGCCGTGAGCGCGGCGGTCACCATGGAATCGCTCGCCGGCTACAAACACCGCGGTCGGCTCGAACTCCACAGCGACCAGCGCTCCGCGGCGGCCCATGTCCTGCTCAGCGGCAACCGGCTCGACGCCGTCGTCGGTCCCGCCGGCACCGGCAAGACCACCACGCTCGGCGCGATTAAGGCAGCCTGGGAGGCAGAATTCGGGGCCGGTACCGTCGTCGGGCTGGCGCCGGCTGCTGCGAGCGCCGAGGTCCTCGGGCGAGAGCTGGCACTGGCCACGGAAAACGTCGCGAAATGGCTCTACGAGTCGGTCGGCCAGGGAGCCGGCAAACGGGCTGCACTCTTCTTCGACATGGAGCAACAGCTCACTGTCGGTGCTACTCCCGGCCCCCTGCCCCTTCGGTTCGCTCAGAGAGCCGCCCGGCTCGCCGCCGAACAGGACAGGTGGCGTTTCCATCCGAACCAGCTGGTCGTCGTCGATGAGGCCTCCATGGTCTCCACCCTTCAGCTTTCTGCCCTGGTACAGCAGGCCCGGGACGCCGGGGCCAAGGTGCTGCTGGTGGGCGACCCCGCGCAATTGGATGCCATTGATGCCGGCGGTACGCTCGGCTGGCTCGACCGGCAAGGCAAGACGGTGCGGCTAAGCACCATCTGGCGGTTCGAACAGAAGTGGGAACAGGACGCATCACTCAAGCTCCGTGCCGGGGACTTCGCGGCCATCGCTGACTATGACCGGCACCAACGTATTCAACACGGCTCGTACGTCGATATGGTCGACGAAGCCTACCTGAGCTGGCAATCGGACCTCCAAGAAGGCAAGTCGTCTATTCTCATCGCGGCCGACAACGACACAGTCAGCATGCTCAACCAGCGCGCCCAGGCCGACCGCGTTCTCCAAGGTTCCGTGGACGCGGAACACACGGTGCCGCTCAGCGACGGATCGCGGGCCGGTGCTGGCGACACCGTCATTGCCCGCCGCAATGACCGCAGTATCACCGACAGCAGCGGTGACTTCATCCGGAACGGGACCATGCTCGACGTCGTCCGTATAGGCAGGCGCGACGGCTCGCTGACCGCGGTTCGCCGGGACACCGGCGCAACGAAAGTTCTTGGCCGGGAGTATGTTGAGTCCTCGGTGGAGCTGGGATATGCGACGACAGCCCACCGTTCGCAGGGCATCACAGTGGACACCGGGCACACCGTCGTCACCCGGGGCCGGCTCACCCGTGAACTGCTGTACGTGAGCATGACCCGCGGACGATCGGGAAACCACGCATATGTCAGCGAAAACGATCCTTTGAACGACGACCCTCTGGATCCCGCCTTACCGTCCCCGTGGCGCCAGATACTCGGTGGCGTCCTTGCCGCCGAAGGCGCGGAACGCACAGCCCACGAAGCCCTCAACGCCGAGCAGTCGAAGGCGGACAGTCTGGAGCACCTCAGTGCTGAGTATGACTACCTCGCCCAAATCGCAGCCGCCGAGGATCTGGCGGCGTTCCTTGATAGTCACGCGCCCGGGAAGGCCGCTGAACTTCACCAGTCCCATTCGTGGGGAGCCGCTGTCGCAGCGTGGCGCCGGGCTACTGGCGTTAGCCGTCCAAGCACGCAACGTGTCGTCATCGCTGCCCTGCAAACAGATGCGGCGGCTCGAGACATGGCGGCTGTCATCCACTCCCGACTCCGTCAGTTCCTGTCCGGGATGCCCGCAACTGGAATCTATCCCCTGGCTGAACCTGTCCGCATGTCTCGTCCCGACCTGGCCGACATGGTCAGCCAGGTTCAGGACCGGATCCAGCAGCGGATCATGAATGTCGCCAGCGACGCCACGATGCGTGACACCGAATGGAAACGGGCGCTCTTGGAGACCTTGGGTCCAAATACACTTCCAGAGCATGCGACGGACGTCATTGGCCAAGTCGCTATCCATAGGGACCGATGGGGTATCGATGACTCTCCCCTCCCCCTGGGACCAGTTCCTGACTCCTACGACTGGGAACAGCAGGAGCAGCGCGCCAGGATAACCCGCCTTGTTGACCAATCGGCTCTATCGTCTCCCAATTACCGGCAGGCTTCGAAGTTGCGTGATGACCCGATTACGTGGGAGGACCGGCTTATCAATGTCGGCTGGCAAATCTAAACTGGTCGAGAAGGTAATCCATGGATAGAAACCCAGTCCTGAAGCCGAAGCTTGCGACACCTGCGTTGGTTCTGACTAGCGTGGCCCTCTCGATGTGTGTCACATACCTTCTGGCCACTATGGCCGCCAGCTGGCCGTCTACCTTGCTGCTGCAAGCGACAGCGCTTACAGCCCTCCTGGCCACCATTGTTGCTGGCTCCGTCTGGTTGGCGCGCCTGCGCCGGCTTCGTGTTTGGACAGCGGCCGCGAACGAAAAGTGGAATCGCTTTGACGAGGCAAAGCTGGCGCACCGCACCACAGCAGAGGTCACA
Source organism: Pseudarthrobacter woesei (assembly GCF_055412745.1). Classification (NCBI taxonomy): domain Bacteria; kingdom Bacillati; phylum Actinomycetota; class Actinomycetes; order Micrococcales; family Micrococcaceae; genus Pseudarthrobacter; species Pseudarthrobacter woesei. The sequence continues at coordinate 1,748 of NZ_JBVAYU010000019.1, read as the reverse complement.
GTCCTGAGCGTCGATTCCCTCGAACCCACGGGATCCTGGATAACGATACGGTGGAACCGTTTCGACCATGTTCAGCACGCTTGGATCGAAGCGCTGCCCGATCCAATCTGGCCAGGCTCAGTTCTGCTGATTTCCCCGGATCGAGCCCAAGTCAGGCCGGGCACCCCTTGGCCAAGTTCCTACTACATCCAGGCTTCGCGTTGTCTCGCCTGGGCGCCTATCCAGCGGTAATGAACAGGGCTGCAATCCACGACCAGGCCGGTGGGCCACAAAGCCCCATTTGGCCGAGCAATCCGCTCTGAGATTGCTCGCGGCTGGACAGGATCTATGACAGTCCCCGAAATGATCTCGCAACCCTGAACCGACCACCCTGAACATCGGCAAAGTCATCGTCCTGTTCAAGGCCGACATTGTCCAGATACTGGTCTAACTCACGATCAACGCCGTCGGCTACCTCTACTTCCGCGACAAACTCGACATACCCGACGTGGACCTCTCAAGCGTGAGCTTCGAGCCCGGGAACATGATCATTGGGGCGCTGCTGCCCAGCGGTCTCACCGACTTCAAAAGTGGTCGCGACCAGCGGGATCATTGCCTGGGCACCTCTTGTGGTGGCTTCGGCTTTCAGCGTTCTTTCAGTGCGCTTTTCAACGATGGACTTGGTCCGTTCTGTCTTCTTGGAGATATGCCGATGATCAAGAGCCTGCGGTAGGCCTCTGCCTCGTCGGCTTCTGTCAGTTCGGTGGGCTGGACGTTCTTTAAGACCTGCGTGTACAACCGGTCGACTTCTTCCTGGCTGGCCGAGAACCTAGTAGGGATGGAGTCGTGTCCACAAAAAAGATGAGATTGCCGTGGGCACTGGTTGTGTCAAGCCACGGACCAGCCAGAGAACGGAACCCTATCCCCCCGCTTCCGCAGCAAAGTCAAGATGTCGGCCAGGTCAGAGTTATTGCGCCCCCACCCTGGAGAGGTCGGCAACCATCAGGACATTGTCCGGCTGCATGTAATCCAAGCATTCCATCCCCGCGTCCGGTCCTGCGTCGCCCCTGAAGCGTATTCCTGGCAACCTGGGATCCAAGGCTGCCCCCGGGTGCTGACCCTCGCATAGCCGATCACGTTTCCCGACACGCCAAAATCTATCCACCAACGTAGCTTTCATTTCAGAAAACCAGTGCTGGCCAACACTACTGGGGCGTTCCGATTGTTTTTCGTCCCTTTTTCGGATTCCGTCGCCGAAACCGACAATGGGTTCAAATCCCACCGTCACCGCCAAAGAAGACCCCCTGGATTCCGGGGGTTTTCTGCATTCTCAGCAGCTTCGTGGTGCATTTTTGGGCATATTTCGAGGAATCACTCCCACATCGAGGTGCTGCCGCACCCGTCAGGGGTGCGGCCACTGATCCGGGTGCGGCGCCCATCGTCTTCACCCGAGTGGCGGAAGCTCTCTCTTGGCCAGTCGCTTCACGGCGTCGGGAGTCGGCCGGTCCCGCTGCTCGTCGAGGGCGACCCTCAACTGCGCGGCCAAAATATTCCGGCGTATGTGGAGCGCCAATGCTCTCCGAGCCTCCCGGTCACTCCGGAGCGTCCCATCCGGCGTTCTCAAGAGGATCCTCAGCACGGGTGGTTGGGCCCCCGTTAGCAGTCCAGCGTCTATGCGATAGCTAATAGGTTTTCTTGCGTCCAGTTTTCCCAGTAGCGTTTCGGCGTCATGCCGTCCAGGGATCCGTGGGGCCGTTCATGATTGTAGA
>NZ_JBVAYU010000018.1:0-46088 GCF_055412745.1 Pseudarthrobacter woesei | reverse complement strand
GCCAACTCTTGCTGATCCACATCAGTCGCCATGGGATCCAGTGTTTCGCTCATAATCGGTCCTCCCCGCCAGGCACGGCCTGGCGTGTCAGGCCAACCACGGATCCACCGTTATTCAGACACTCCCCAGCCCTCGGTCAGCGTTTCAACTGACGTTGGCCAGCTGGTGCCGCGCTCGGGGCGAGGCACTGATCGTTGGCACCGTGCTGTGGCATCGGCTGGTGGCGCCGCCGGGGTGCCGTTGTTTTCGTGTGGCTCTGTTGGTCCGCGGTCAGCGTCTGAAGAGGCGCTGCCCGGTCATGCAGGGGTAGTCCGATCGGATTGTGAATGGTTTGAAGGGAGGTGACGTCGTGTTGGAGAGTTTAGAGGCTGAGCTTGCCGTGCGCGTGCCCGGGAGCCCGGCAACGGGCGCGGGCAGGACCCGGATGCAGCCGCGGTTGAACTTTTCCAGCAGGATCAAGTGTTTCAGGGCAAAGAAGCGCCGCACCCTGTCGATGCGGGTGCGGCAGTTGGGGGAGGCCGCGGGTGGGAAGAATGGGGTGTGGACAGTGTCCACACTTTGGGTCCCGGACTCGGTCTTACCGGTGCCGGACTGGGCCGGATTCCGTATGTTTCGGCGGGAGTCCAGTGTTTGCAAGGACTGGAACCCGGTTCGAGTCCCACCTCGGGCAAGTGTTTTCCCTGTTCAGGGGCTTGTGGGTGTTCGTGTGGACAGTGTCCACACTCTCGCCTCTGATCTGGTGCTCCGGGTGTGTGGGGTCCCGGAACGGCCTATTCGGTTGTATTGGGGAGCGGCCGGCTACGGCAGACCGGGTACCGCCTCGTGGGGACTCTTCTGGGAGTTCATCCTCGTTCTCTCTTCCCTTGGCTTTTCGCGTTCACCAGTTCATGGTGCCTCGGGCCGCGGACAACATGACTTGCTGATTATTCTTTAGGTCGACCGAGGTTTGCGGCCGGTCAGGAATTTCTGCTCTGGTATCTGTTCATGCAGGAATGCGGGGGAACGGCATGACATGGCCACTGATCCGGAGCTGATCATGAGCTCCCTGAGCTCCCTGAGCCCGGCCCAGCCGGTAGGCGGGGCCGGCTGCTTCGAGGGCGAGTCGGGAATGATGAGCTCCGTCGCTACCTTAAGATCCATGCCATCAACGTGACACAGGCTGCGGAGCCCGTAGCCGTAATTCCTTAGAACAGCGGCCAGGGCACCGCCGACATCTCACCGCTCGGAGCCGGAAACCGCCCTGCCAAGAGCAACCGGGCGCAGCGCGCGGCGAGCGATGCGATTTCTTCGGCACTGAGCAAGTCCGCCAGGTTTCGGCCCAGCCCACCGTACAGTCCTTCGCTGACACGATCGATGCCGTCTCGTTCCTCGGCGGTCAGAGTGTCTCCCAGCCATCCCCACAGCACCGTGCGCAGCTTGTGGTCACGGTGAAAGGTGAGCCCATGGTCCACACCGTGCCGGTGTCCGCCCGTCATGGCAAGAATGTGGTCGCCTTTGCGGTCGGCGTTGTTGACGATGATGTCGAACACCGCCATGCGTCTGAGCGCTGGCGAGTCTTCGTGAACGAGGGCGACCATCCGTCCGTTCTCATCTCGTCCCTCGAGAACCTGTTTCCAGCCCGTCTCCGGCACGTGGTCCGTCGCGACCAGGTTCACGGCGCTTTGGGCGGGGTCTTGCTCCTGCCAGAGCTGCACCATTCCTTCGCCCATCGGACCATCGCGCAGCCAGGTGTGTGGCACGACGTCCCAGCCGAAGGCCTGCGAGACCAGGTAGGCGGCCACCTCCCGGTGAGCCAGGGTGCCGTGGGGAAAATCCCACAGCGGACTTTCGCCTGCTATCGGCTTATAGACGACCACCACGTCGCCGATGCTGCCCAAAAATGTAGCGTTTGAAGCCGTCGTGATGCGGCCGGTGAGCGTCAGCCCGGCGGTCACTAGGTCCGGCGCTGGCATCAGGCCTCGGGAAGGGTGCAGATGTGCCCGCCGGCATCTATGGGGTAACCGCAGAGCGGGCACGTCGGACGCCCGGCGCCCACGATCTCACGGGTGCGCTTGGCGAATGCGCGGGCGGTGCCGACCGGCAATCGCACCAGCAGCATTTCGGGCTCGTTAGCGCCGTCCTTATCAAGCGATTCGTCGTTGTCATCAGCATCGGCATCGGTGATGGGGTAGGCCTCTATTACGACCTGGGCCGTGGTTGGGTCCCAACCTAAGCTCATGGCGCCGGTGCGAAACTGCTCCTGGACGGCCTCGAGCTGGTCATTGTCGACAAGTTCAATGGGAGTACTCGTGGGAACGCTGAAGGGGTTGCCCTCGACGGTGATGAGCTGGTCGAGGATTTCGTCGATCTTCTCCGCGAGCAGAGCCGACTGCTGCTTCTCCAGGGCAATACTCACGATCTGCGTCCCTGCGCGCACCTGCAGGTAGAACGTGCGCGCCCCCGGAAGGCCAATGGTGCCAACGACAACCCGATCAGGCCAGGCAAACTCATGAACACGTGTAGGCATGTCAGTATTTTAGGCACATGAGGTTCATGGCGCCTTTTGCCCTGCACCGCCGCCCACCGGCGCGTCGCCAGAGTGGATGCCGTTCGACAGCCACGACAGATCACCCGCGTCGGTGTTGGTCGCGTAGACGCTCGGCCGACTCGCGCCGTAGCGCACGATCGATACGGAGGCGGGGCCCACGTTAATACGCTGGAACAGGTCAAGGTGCATGCCGAGCGCGTCGGCGAGGATTGACTTGATGATGTCACCGTGACTCACCGCCACCCACACGGCCCCTGGCCCGTACTCGGCTTCGAAGGCTGCATCGTGGCGTCGAATCGCGGCCACCGACCGGGCCTGCATCGCGGCCATGGATTCACCGCCGGGAAAGACGACGGCGGACGGTTGCGACTGCACAACCGGCCACAAATCCTCGGTCGCGAGATCACTGAGCATGCGGCCCTGCCACCGGCCGTAATCGCACTCGGTGAGATCGAGGTCGACCGGCGCGTACGGCGTGCCAGCCTGGCGATCGAGGATGAGCTGGGCGGTCTGCTGACAACGCTCAAGAGGGCTCGACACCACCCCGACCACGGACACGGCCGCGAGCCGGTCTCCGGTCAGAGCCGCCTGGTCGCGCCCGATCTGGTCCAGGCTGACGCCGACGGCCCGACCGGCCAGCAGCCCGGTGGCATTGGCTGTGGTGCGGCCGTGCCGCACGAGAATAACTGTCGCCATCCACCCAGCCTAACCACCCGGTCGATGGCAGTGTGAACCGTACCGGGTCGCGCGTCGAACAGGCAGATAACGCAGTGGCGGAACCCTTCAAACACACCGACACACTCAAAGCCGCCCAGACGGACTCGGCACGCATTGACCAACTTATGGCCGACGCAGCAAAACCGGAAGAACCGGCACAGCCAGAACCCCGGCCGAAATCGACCCCCGCATGGAGGACGTCCTGTACCCGCTCCGCGTCGGATCCAGTAGTTCCCGCCCTCTAAGCGCGGGTCAGGCGCCATTGGTTGTGATGGACCACACCGACCCCGCGCTGTGCGCCCAGAACCAGGTCGCGGCCTGGGGTGGCTGTGCGTATTGCGGGGCGATCGAAGCCGCCGCAGCGCGACTGCGTCCTGGCGCTCTCCCGCGGCGGGCGTTACACGCTCGACAACATCGCCCCGGCCTGTGGCTCCTGGAATGCCACAGAAAGTGCAACGAGGAAGTCACCGGCTGGCTGCGGCGCAAGCGGCTCGACGAGCGAGTCTTCCTGCTGCGCCACCCTGAGATCAACGCGATGCTCGCACTGCAGTTCGGCTCGGGCAACCCAGAAGTCTCCGGTCAGAGATTGAAAGGTGCGGAGGGCGGGGCAACGGGGATCGGCCGGAGGCCGCACCCTCCGACTGCACTTGCGGCCGCGGAGCGAGCGGCGTATCACACTAAGATTCCCATTCCGAGTTGTTCGCGCAGCCGGTTCAGCAGAATGAGGACCACTTCGATGAGGCTGACTGGGATATTAGTGTCATCGACAATGGACATGAACCTGCGTGTTCCAGAAGGCGGTGGCCGCCGTCCGGGTGAGCTTACTGCCAAGGCGCACACCTCCAAGTCGGCGCGTCTTGGTCCAGTTGCGGGTTCGGGCGTCCAGCGTCACCGGCACAAGCAAGAAATTAGCGCGGGCATGGACTTTGTTATGAGCCTCGACGCCGGGCTGCCGAAGCGCCTTGAGGATGCCTGAGTTCTCGCCTCGAATACGACGACATCATGGCCTTGCCAGGTCTTCTTACCTCCGCGGTAGCTCAGTCCATGCCCGTTCTCCGATCAGTGTCGGGGAACATTCAGGCGGGGGCCGGTCAGCTCCGGCCCTGATTGAAGGCTCGTCCCCGTCTGCGGCCTCGTTCGTTGCCACACAGTATCCTTGTCTGCAAAGCCCTGGGGCAACGCTTGGGCAGGCTCATTGGGTCCTCCAACGCGTTATTCTGGGCCGCCCAAATCGATATGGGGCCTCAGAAATTCCACCAATGTGCGGGACGACGGATTGACCATGGGGAGGTGGCGATGAGCTCCTTGGCTTTCGAAGGCGAAGGAATGCCGGCCCCCAGGCAGGGGTTGTGGGTTTCGGGCACCAATTCCTGCGGCCACCCGACCGCGATTCACCACAGACTTCTTGTTTGCTTTCTGAGGGGACATTTTATGGACCTGCAAGACCGTTCAATTCTGTTCACTGGGGCCGGGGGCGGCATTGATGCGGCGCCGGCGTTGGGGCCGGCCGCACGTTCGGCCAGACTCACCCTGCTGGGCCGACGGCGCGGTCCCCCGGACGAGGTTGCCGCAGCGGTGTGGGGACGCGGCTGCCAGGCGCACGTGGTGGCCCCGGATCGGACCGGGCCCGGCGCCCCCGCCGTGGCCGGCATGGAACAGGACGCCTTGACGGTCGTCCGGGGAGGCGCGACCCGGACCTCGATGATCACCTTGAACCGTGCGGACCCAGCTGCAGTGGACCGGACGCTTTTGGCGCGCAAAGGCGCCCTGGAGGAAGCCGTTGCCGGCTATTCCAGCCTCTGCCACCCCTTGTCCGCGGAGACCCTCGCTGCCGGAGACCCCGCCGTGACCGGACCCCGTCCGTGAGGGGGCAATGGCGGTGGCCGGCCCTTGCGATGTTCGCCGCCGGTTACGGGGCGAACCAGTTCGTTCCCCTGCTCGCGCTCTACCGCCGCACCCTCGCCCTCTCGGACGCGGATGCGGCCGCCGTGTTCGGCGTCTACGCCCTGGGCCTGATCCCGGGTCTGATCTTTGGCGGAAGGATCAGCGACAGACGGGGACGGCGTCCGGTGTTGCTGGCCTGCACCGCATTGTCGCTGCTGGCTACCGCCGTCCTGATCACCGGGCAGTGGGGTATGGCCGGGCTGTACGCAGGCAGGCTGCTGACCGGGTTGGTCTCCGGAACGGTCTTCACGGCCGGCACCGCCTGGGTAAAGGAGCTCTCCGGGGACGAACGTGCCGGTGCCGGTGCACGCCGGGCGGCGCTGGCACTGACAGCAGGGTTCGGTATCGGCCCGCTCGGTGCCGGTCCCTTGGCGCAGTGGGGGCCGGCACCGCAGGTCCTGCCCTACATTGTGCACCTGGCCCTGGCCGGTAGTGCACTGCTGATGCTCCCGCGCGCCCGGGAGACGGTACCAGGTGCCAGGAAATCAGATCCTCCGGCTCCTTTGCTGCCGACATCGGCCTCCTCGGCCAGGTTCCGCCTGGTGGTTGTGCCGCTTGGGCCGTGGGTTTTCGGCAGCGTCACACTGGCCTTCACCACCCTTCCGGGGAACGGAACCGGACCCACGGGTGTACTCGGCGTGGCTTTCCCCGGGCTGCTCGCCGCCGGTGCCCTCGCCGCGGGCTTGGTCTCCCAGCCTCTGGGCCGGCGCATGCACGAGGCCGGGGCGGCCCGCGGTAGCACCGCCGCCGCGGTAACAGGCCTTGGCATGGTGGCTGCGGGCTGCGCCGCGGCAGCGTACGCCACAGCTTTCCCCGGGATTGCCACCGCGGCCACGGCGGCCCTAATTCTTGGGGCGGGCTATGGAATATGCCTTATTGTCGGGCTGCGGGAGGTCGAGGAAATCGCCGCGCCCGGGCAGCTGGGCGCTGTAATCGCCCTGTTCTATAGCCTCGCCTACTCCGGCCTGGCCGTACCGTACCTGCTGGCACTGATAGCCCCAACCACTGGCTACCCCCGGGCCCTGCTCCTCACCGCAGCAGCTGCCACCTTGACCCTGGCCGCCGTATTCTTGACGGGACAGAGAAGTTACCGGGCCCGACCCGAACTGAACAACACCTGACCTCCGGCCTTGCACATACCCGCTGTACCGGCGCCCTGTGACCGAATGGCTGCCCTGATCAAGTCAAACACGCGTCTCACTCACCTGCCACAAACACGCCGGTAACCTGGTCTGGGCGGCGTCTGAGCTGCCGCGGAGATCTCGGACAGTGGGCCCTCCTAAGAAGGGGGTCAACCGAAAGTAGAGATCAGCATGACCGCATCACGGAAGCGATTTACCCAGGAGTTCAGGGACGAGCTGTGCCGCGAGGTGATCGCCACGTCCAAGCCGATCAAGGACGTGGCACCCGCGTACGGCGTCGGCCCCGAGACACTCCGCAACTGGCTGGTCAAGTACCGCGAGGCCACCGGCGGGACCGAGGCTGATCTGACGGTGTCGGAACGGGCCCGGCTGAAGGAACTCGAGCGTGAAGTTCAAAAGTTGCGGGCGGAGACGGCCTTCCTAAAAAGGCCAGCGCATACTTCGCGCGGGAGCAGCGGTAGTGGGCACGCACGAATTCATCGATTCCCACAAAGCTGAGCCCGCCAATCTGAATTCGGTGGTGAAAATGTGCCGCTGGTTGGCTGTCTCGACGTCCGGTTTCTATCACTGGGCCACCCGCCCGCAATCGGCCACGGCGGCCCGCCGCGGGGCCTTGACAGCACGGATCCAGCACTTCTTCGAGGAGTCCGAGGGCACCTACGGGTACCGGCGAATCCACGCCGATCGCGCGGCGGAACAGACCGAGTGCTCACCCGAACTGGTGCGGCAGATCATGCGCCACCAGGGCCCGGTGGCCTGTCAACCACGGCCGTTCCGCATCACCACAGACCTCCCCGGCGAGCGCGTCTACCGGACCGTTTACGCGACCAAATCACAATCTCGAAGCGGCGTCATTCGCTACAACGAGGGGTTTTACAACAGCCGGCGCCGTTACTCCGCGCTCGGTTACCGGCGGCCCAACGAAGTCCACTGTGGTTATCAACCGCCAGCCTTGGCAGCGTAGAAGAATCCACTAATTCCGCTGTCCGAAATTGCCGCAGCAGCACAGAGCGCTGGATCGCTTTGGAGGGTTAGCCCGGCGCGTTTGGTGCCGGGCGGGGATCAGCCCGGGTGGTAAGCGGCAGATTGCCGTTGCTGTGGGCCGCCCAAGACCACGTGCTGCTGTAGGGCGGGGTGTCCACGCGCCATTGTCCCGTGGCAGGGCCACGGGAAAGAAATCCTCGTGGCCACCAACTGGCCCACAGGCTCCGCGACGGATCCCTCACAGCCGTGCCGGCATCCCGAGGCCTTTCCTGCTCATTACGCCCCAGTCCTTGCGGCCCCGGGTATAACGCCAAAGTCCCAGGAGCCGCCAGAAGACAGTGAGCTGGCGATAGCCAACACCCTCCACGACACTCCAGAGCAGCAGCAACAGCAGGTCGCGCCACCGCTTGTAGCGCCGGTATGTCAATTCCTCCAGCGCGATGACTGCCACGTTCAACAGCACACCCCAGCCATAGGCCACCGCCAGAAACAACGCGCCGAACGTCACATCGACCGCTCCGAGGACCAACCCCAGCGGCACGGCGACCAACCCCAGCGCCTCAACGACCGGACCCAGCAGCTCCACCACCACGTAGTAGGGATAGACCACCAGCCCCAGGGCCCGGTACCGGGGATTGAACAGTACGCCCCGGTGCCGGCGCAGCACGTCGGTCAGACCCCGGTGCCAACGGTCCCGCTGCCGTCCGAGCACACGCCAGGACTCCGGGACCTCGGTCCAAGCCACCGGGTCGGGAACGAAATCCACCCGGCTCGCGGTCCCGCGGTCTTGGCCCTGGCGCCGCAAGTCGGCAATGAGCTCCATGTCCTCCCCGACCGTGTCATGGACGTAGCCACCCACCTCCATCACGGATTCCCGCCGAAACAGACCGAAGGCGCCCGAAATGATCAGGTTTCCACCGAGGTTATTCCAGCCCAGCCTTCCGAACAGGAACGAGCGGAGGTATTCCACGGTTTGGCAGCCTGCGAGCAGACCCTGGGGAACCCGCGCGTCAAGGACGCGCCCGTGGGCAACCCTCGAACCATTGGCAACGCGGATGGTACCGCCGGCGGCCACTACGTTCTCATCGGTCAGGAAGGGCCGGACAATCCGCAGCAACGCGTCCGGTTCGATGAGAGTGTCGGCGTCGATGGCGCAGACAAGCTCGCCGGTTGCGCAGTTGAGGCCCGCGTTGAGGGCATCGGCCTTCCCGCCGTTCTCCTTGTCCACAACCAGCAGTTGGGGGTGAATCTTCGACCGATAGAGGCCGCGGACGGGTTGGGACTGCACCTGATTGCGGAAGATCGGGTGGATTGGATATAGGTCGAACGTGCGGATCAGCACTTCAAGGGTCGAGTCTGCGGAGCCGTCGTTGATGAGCACCACTTCCAGCGACGGGTACTGCAGCATCATCAGCGCGTGGACACTCTCAGCCACGTTGGCTTCTTCGTTGTAGGCGGGCGCAAGCGCACTGATGGTCGGTGTCACAGCGGATCCGAGCAGGCCAACCCGGTCCTCTTGCCATACCCGCTGCCGATGCCGGCGCATCGCCGTCGTCGCGCTGACCAATAGCGCCGTTTGGCAACCGTTGACCACAATAAAATAGGCAAACACGGCCCAGGCGAAACCTGCCAGGACCGCTGTGACGGCGTCGTAGATCATCTGCGCTCCTGGCCCTCTAGGGCCAATACTGTCGGTTCGGCCGGGCGCGCCGCGCCCTGGCTCGGGCTGGTGCGGTCCAGTACCTGCCGGGCCATGTCCTGAGCGAACCGGTCCGGGCTTTGGAGGGCGCGCTGAAGATACAGCTGACCTGGGCCACCGAGCCGGTCGAGGGCAAGGCCGGCCGCGCGGCGGACTTCCCAGGCAGGATCGCCCAGCCTTTCGGCGAGCAGCGGGGAGCTTGGCCAGTGCCCGAGTCCGCCCAGCCCGGCCGCCGCGGTGGCCCGTACCAGGGCCGCCGGGTCAGCAAGCAACCCTTCGAGTCCCTCGACGCTGTCGGGCCCGCCGCCGGAGGCGATCACCTGGGCGACGGCGGCCCGAACCGCGGGATCACTGTGGTGCCTGTGCGCCAGCGCCGGTGCAGCCAGGGCGGAGTTGTGCACGCGGGACGCGACGACGAGGGCGGTGGCCAACGAAGCCGGGGCCGCGTGGGCCAAATGGCCGATAATGGCCGGTACGGCGTGGCGGCCCATCCGGATCAGGGCGCCCTGGGCGGCCAGCCGGCAGGCGAGGGCCTCGTCGCTGAGCATCCGGACCAGCGTGGTGGCGACTTGCGGGCTCGGGTGGTTGGCCGCCCAGGCGGCCGCGGAGCTTCGTACTTCCGGGCGGGGGTCATCTAGCAACCGGGGGACGGTGTCCTGGCCGGCGCCCAAAATGAGGAGCAGCCGGACGCCTTTGAGGCGGCGGGGCCAAAGCATGCTGGTGCACCAGCGCGCGGAGCGCTCGGCGAGTTCCCGGTACTCGGGCAGCTCCGCAAGCCGTGCCCGGCCCACCTCGTCGATGCTGCGCGTTGCTTCGGCCACGGCTTCGATCGCCTTGTCCAGTGGAAGCCTCGGTAGGGCCGGACGCTCCGGGTCTCCGCTCAGGACCCGAGCCAAGATATGCATGCTAACCCGCATCCCGGGCCGCAGTCTCGCGGCGCGAACCTGCTGGAACACCGCATGGCCGAAAATGAGGCTTAGTCCGGCACCCAGGATCGCGAACTCGGCGAACCAGACACCGGTGAGTATGTCGTACAGCTGAATGTCAGTCTCCCAGTGCCCGGCGCACGCGCTGCATTAGCACGGGCACGCTGAAGGGTTTGGCTACGTGGTCGAAGGCTCCTAGTTCCATGGCATTGACGATCTCCGTCTCGCTGGAGTGGGCGGTCAGCATGATCACGCGGGTGGCCACGAGGTTCTCCGCCATGGCCATCTGCCGCAGCACGCCGAACCCGTTGAGTGCGGGCAGATCGACATCGAGCAAGACCACGCGCGATCGCAGGGCGGCCGGGCTGCCCGCCAGTTCAGCGGCAGCGGCCTGCCCGTCGCTAAAGAGCCGGAACTGGTAACCGCGCGTAGTCAAGGCATGCCCGAGGAGCTCCGCGAGCAGAGGATCGTCTTCAACGACCACCACGTCCACATCGAAATCGGCGGCGACATTTCCCGCGGACGGCCTGGCAGCATGGTCAACAGCTTGCGCATCCACTGTCCGATCAGCCAGCGCGGTTGCACGGAGCACCCGCGTGCGTTCCAGCCGGTTCAGGACCCGCCCCGCAAGGTCGCTACCAGCGAACGGCCTGGCCACGACATCGTCGGCGCCGGCGTCGTAGAAGGCGGCCACGGCGGGTGCGTCGTCGTATGCCGATAAGAGGAGCACAGGCAGGCCGGCCCACCGGGCGTCGCTGCGGAGTACCCGGCATAATTCAGCTCCGCCAGCCCCGGGCAAACTGGTTCCAAGGATGACCAGGTCCGGTTGCGTCTGCTCCAGCAGCTCCCAAAACTGGGCCGGGTCCTCCAGTCCCACCGCGCGCAGCCCCGCGTTCTGCAGCGCGGCGCGCACTGAGGACAGGCTCGCGGTTAGGTGGTCAAGGACCAGCACTGTGCATTCGGGCGCCTTGGTGGGTGTAAGCAGGTCCTGCACCGCGCTGAAGAGCTCCTCGGGGGACGCCTCGGTGCTGAGGAATCCTCGGGCCCCCGCGCGCGCCGCCGAGACTCTGTCGCAGGGTCCATGCGGCGGCGTCAGGGCCAGTGAGGGAACAGGAGGATCCAGCGCGGCCAGACGGGCTATGAGAGCGACCCCGCCGACGCCCCCGCTGAGGTCGATGAGCGCGGCGTCGGGCCGTGGCCCCTCCTGCGGTAGCCAGCCGTGCGCACCGATGCCCAGGGACTGAAAACCACAGTGGATCGCGGCAGCGGCCAGCTGTTCCCGGCGCTGACGGCCGGTTGCAGCGATGGCCACGAGCGGCCCGGCGGGTAAGCCCTCCCGTGCGGGGACACCTGCAGAGCGGCCGGCCGATGATGGCGGCGCTGGCTCTAAGGGTCGGGTCGCGGCACCTTCCGCGGCGGGCGGCGCCGGGTCCCGGCTGAGGTCACGCCGGAGCGCTACCACTTCATCGGCCGCGACAAGTGTCCGGTCCAGCGGAACAGGGTACGTACCCGCGAGAATCCCCTCCAGCTCGCGGGCCGCCTCGGAGGCGCGCCGGAAGCCGAAGGTGCCGGCGGCACCGGCCAATCTGTGGGCGTCGCGTTCGGCGGCGCTGCGATCCTCCGGGGACAGCCTCGCCTCTATCATGGCCAGCACCGCGTCCTCGAGCACGGCCACGCGGCCCATGACCTCGTCGCGGTTGCTGTTCCAGATGGCCCGGATCGCTGCCGTCGGATCAATCTTGCCGGTCGTTGGTGCTCCGCCGTTCATGACTCCCAGCCCAGGATGCCCGCAATCTGGTCACAGAGCGCCATGGGGTCGAACGGTTTCGAGAGCATACCGGCGACCCCAATCGACGCGAACCGGCTCCGATCGGCCGCCTGCGTTTTGGCCGTCAGGAGGATGACCGGCACGTCGCGCGTTGCAGGCTGCTCCTGCAGCAGAGCGAAGGTGGCCGGCCCATCAAGTCCGGGCATCATGACGTCCAGCACGATCGCATCGGGCGGACTGGTGCGCGCCTTCTCGAGGCCTTCCAGCCCGGAGGCGGCGGTTTCGACGTCGTATCCCCCCACCATTTCGAGTACGGTGCGGGCCACTTCCCGGATGCCCTCGTCGTCGTCAATCAACAAGATGCGCCGCGGGTTATCCATGGGTCTGCTCCTCAGTATTAACGGCCAGAAGGCCTAGCAGGTCCACCACGTGCCGTTCAAACTCATCCGGGTTGACGCGTCCTTTGGTGAAGAACCCGGTCTTTCCAAGTCGCAGCCGTTTTCGGTCCGCCTCGCTGAGGTCACGGGCGCTGTAGACGGCCAATGGCACACTGCGGAGCCGGGAGTCCCGGCGAAGCTGCGCCACCACGGCGAAACCATCCTGGTCCGGCAGCTGCAGGTCAAGCACCACCAGGTCCGGGACTATGTGGGCGCACAGCGCCAGCGCCTGCCGGGCGGTGGATGCGTGGTGGACATCAATGCCGAGCTGCCTGAATCCCTCCGTCAGGACGGCGGCAAGGCCTTCGTCATCCTCAACTAGCAGCAACGTCGGTCCGGCGTTGCGCTTTCCGAGGGCCTCGCCAACCGCCGCCAACAGACCATCCATGTCCAACGGCGCGTCGGAACACGTTAGGCCTTCAGATTCAGCCAGGATTTTGTCTCCGTCGAAGCTCAGGAAGACCACCGGGATGTCCCGGGTATCGGGATTGTCGCGCAGGCCGACGGCGGCCTCCCAATTGGCAACAGCGAGGTTCCTCTGTTCAAGCAGGATGACTGCGGGACGGTGCTGGAGTGAGGCGTCTAATAGCGCGGTACTGCTAACCACCTCTATGGGTTCATAACCATGCGGCAGCAGCATCTCCGCTATTCGGACACGTACCGAGGCGTCTTCGCTGCAGATGACGACTTTGGGTCCGCCGGGCGCCCCGGCTTCCACGTTCAGGCCCGCCGCGTTGGCTGCGGGCAGCGTCAAGGTGAGGGTTGCCCCGCCGGCTGGCCCGCTTTCGGCCCATATGCGCCCGCCGTGCTGTTCCGCGATGGTCCGACAGATGGCCAGGCCTAGGCCCGTGCCGCCCTTCTCCCGGGCATCGGAACCATCCACCTGCTGGAACCGGTCGAAAATCCGTTCCAGATCTTCAGCCGGAATGCCGCGGCCCTGGTCCCGGACTTGGATCGAAAGCCCGGCTGCGTCCGAACGGACCAGCAGGAGGACCTCTGCGCCGGCGGGCGAGAACTTGATTGCATTGCTGAGCAGGTTGGTCATGGTCTGTTCGATCCGATCGGGGTCGACCGAGTGCACAGCAGGCCGGGCGTCGAGCGTCAAGCGTACCCCGGCACCGTCGGCCATGGACCGCATTACCTCCATGGACCGCTCGGCCAGGACGGCGACGTCGCATGCCTGCAACTCAAGGGCGACCTCGCCGGAGTTAAGCCGCTCGATATCCAGGATGTCATTGATCAGACGCACAAGGCGGTCCGTGTTGTGGGCAGCGATATCCACCATCTGCTGTCCTCTGGGGTTCAATTCGCCCAGGAGGCCGGCCCGCAGCAACCCCAGTGCCCCGTGGATGGAAGTCAGGGGAGTGCGCAGTTCATGTCCCACCACGGAGATGAATTCGTCCTTCACCCGTTCCGCGGCGTGCCGTTCACTGACATCGCGGATCGTGCAACTGAACACGCGTTGCGCTCCGTCATCCGTGGTCCAGGCGGTTACTTCAGCCGGAAATTCACGCCCCGAGCGGTGCTGCATGGGATGTTCAAAACGTTCCGTGAGCTTTCCCGCGTCCTCAGATCCACGGTGCTGCCCGAGCAGCCGCTCAAGGGGCTTCCGGTCTTCATGCCCCAGAACCAACCGGACCAGCGGCCGGCCGATCGCCTCAGCCCGAGGCCACCCGAACGTTTCTTCGGCCTGGACATTCCACTCGCTTACCAGTCCTTCCGAGTTGAATTGCACGTAGGCCTCGCCAGCGGACGCCAGGATCCGCCTGGTCAGTTCCTGGCTTTGCTGAACCGCCGCGAGTGCCGCATGCTGCTCGGTGATGTCCAGTAGGGTACCGACGATGACGCGCGGAGCGCCGGGCTCCTGGATGATTTCGCCCCTGCTGTGGACCACCATCTGGGTACCGTCGGCGCGGTTAGAGCGGCACACGAAGTCAAGGGTGCCGACTCCGGCTGCCACCCGCGCGCAAATTTCGGTGACGCGTTCCTGATCATCCGGATGCAGGGTCTTGAGCCAGGTGTCCGCAGTCTCATCACCGCTGCAGGGCTCCATTCCGTACAGCCGGTAGAGACCGCGCGACCATTTGACGGAATCCTTGTCGGGATCCCATTCCCAGCTCCCCATTCGGGCAACCGTCTCGGCGATGGAAAGTCGGCTCTCGCTGAGCCGCAGATTGCGCTCCTGCTCGAGCTGCGGCCGGAGGTCCCGCATTATTTCCGAAACGAAGTAGCCTTCCGGGAAGTCCGCGTCGTGGTGCAGATGGGACTCGACCTCTACGGGAATGGAACCCCCGGCAGGGGACAGCAACGACCGTGCCCCCTGCCACCGGCCGGCCGTGAGGAGGGCCGGCATGTCCTCAGCCTGGATTCGTTCCAGCTCTTCGGCCGCGAACATGTCCTGGATGGTGTACGAGTGGATATCCTCGTCCGCGCGGATGCCAAGCATGGTGCGCCCGCTGCTGTTCATCCATTCCACCTGGCCATCGGATCTGCCCACCACAATGAGGTTCGGGCTGGCTTCAACCACGGAGACCAGCCGGTCGCGTTCGGCCCGCGCCTGAAGGTGCTTAGCGTCCAGGGCGCGGCGTTCCCGCAGGTCGTGGATGGTGATAACGGTGCCGCGGTATTCCCCGGCGCTCACCCAGGGCCGGGAGGCGAACTCGACGGGCAGCGGCTCCTGGTCCAGGCCCCCGAAGGAGATGCATCCGCCAGCCGAATCCGCGTGGCCGATGGCGGCACATAATTCACACTCGTCCGTGCTGACCCCTGTGCTGGCCCCTGCAATGGCGCGGCCTTCCGTTGGACGGTGCCGCAGTGCATGGTGGTGATCCTGTCCCAGCAGGGCGTCCGCCCGGTCCGCACCGATCAGCTCGCACAGTGTCTTGTTGACGAATGAGATTCGGCCGTCCTCATCGACGCCGTAGATCCCGGTTCCCACCGCGTCGAGCACATGCCGGGCGTTCTCGCTGGCCGTTTCGGCAAGCCGCCGGGAGAGAGGGCCGGCCGCGGTCGCCAAAAGTGTGAGGCCGCCGTGGACGAATGCCTCGCGGAAACGCGAAAACGACTTGAGGATACGGGTCATGCGTGGATTATGTCAGACATCTCCGAAGCGAATTTGCACCCTGCGATAAACCCTTCCCAAAAACTTCGGATATTGGGTTCAACTCCGTACGCAACGAACTGGAACCTGGTGGGGATGGTGGCGCAGGAAGCGGCCGAGGACCATGCGTAAGACCACGGAACCGGCGGCGAAAAACCGCTGCGATAAGGGGGACAAAGGCAACGCCGAGAATGTCGACGGTAAGACCGCCGAGGGCTGCGCCCAGTGCGATGCCGAGCTGGATGGCGACGACGGAGGCCCTGGTAACGGTGTGGGGGGCCTCGTGGCCAACGACGAGGCCCTTCGCCATGTACGGGGCTTTCCCCCGCTCGGACTACTACGGCACTTCCGCCCCACCGTGCCGCCATCAACGGACAACGCATTAGCCCGGTACCTGCCGTCCCTGGATGAGACGACAAGCCCGGAGCCGCACGGCGGTTCCGGCGAATGCGGCCTCCAGCGGATACAGCGACAATGCAAGCGCCTGGGCAGTCGCCCTGATGGACGTTACGACCGCCACCCGTGGCTGAGCGATGTCGTCATTACGGGTATGCCCCGCACACCCAACAGTGTCGAATGGATTGAATCGCTCCTTGAGAGCCTCGCCGACTCCCCGCTGACGGAGAACGGGCGGCTAAGCGCAGCGCTGATGCTGCAGGGGACTGTGCGGAACTATGCGGCCATGATGCGTAGCATGCCCGACGGCACCGAAGCCAACGCCTCCTTCATCGCCCTGCTCCCGGCACGTGGTGCAGGCGCCTACCCCCGCCTGACCGCCGAGCCGCAGCGGGAGAGAGACTCCGTTTCCGATGAATTCCGCTTCGCGCTCGACACGACAATCAGGGGACTGACTGACTGACTGACTGACAGACTTACGCACCGGCGCAGCCTCCCGTGCGATGAACCAGCCATGGGCCCGGTCTGTGGGGATGATCGTTCGCGTCCGGCACTCTGGCGGATCGTGCCAGACTCGGCGGATGCCTGTCATCCAGCTTCCCAACGCGCCCCCGTCGTCCATCGAGAAGAAGCGGCAACTGCTTGCCGCCCTCACGGCCACCTGTGCGCAGGTGATGGGCATCTGCCCGGACACCATTCGGGTAATCCTGCAGGAGGTGCCGCGTGAGGGCCGGTCCGGCGCCGGAGCATCGTGGCCGAGTCCGGCCAGGACGAAACAGTGTTGGCCAATGGCTGGGCCTTTCAGGGATCTGACCGTAGACTCTGGCCCATGCTCGACCATGGGGGTAAAGGACGGATGCGCCGGACAGCTGCATTGCTGGCAGGCTTGTTGCTGGTCGCGGTCCTATCCGGCTGCGCATACCAGGATGCGAGCGGTCCAACCGGGCCACTTAGTCCGCCGCCGGCCGCGGCACCGGCTGCCGATCGGGCACTGTTGGATCTGGAGACGAGCAACCTCGCCGAGTTGAAGCAGCGACTCGGCGTCGCTCCGGGGACGTTGCTCCTAGAGGACTCGGTCGCCGTCGGCGGCCCCGCGGTGGGGTTCCGAAAGAACGCAATGGTGAAGGCTGCCGGCGCTTACATGCTCACGGCAGCGTGCGTCGGCGCTCCCGACGTCCGGCTGGGCCTCAACCAGGACCCGCAGTCAGGGGCGGCGCCCCTGCAGCTCATCGTGGTCTGCTCCCAGGTCACCTCGCAGCTCGTCCAGCTGCAGGCAGGCTACGTCTCAGCTGCACTGCTGCAGTTCAATCCGGGATCAGACCCGTGGACCGGTGCCGTGGCAGGCGTGAGTATCACGGCCAAAAACTGAACCATCCGCATCGGTGGTCCCGCTGCGAGCCCGAGCTCCAGGGCCGTGAAGTGTCCTTGGTGGGCCGGATAGACTCTGTGCAATGAATTACTACCTGAGTGAGGTGGCTGATGAGGTTTAGGGGCTGGAACCCACTCGTGCTGTTGCCCCTTGGGTTTTTGGTGGTCTTCGTCGTACTGGCCGCCAGGGCTGCACACAGGGCTCGGAAGCGGAACCACCGGGACTAGCCGACGGCAGGGGCGACTGAGTTCAGCTGCGCGGTCAGCCAGCCGAGTTGCTGTCCGATACCCAGTCCCAGTCGCGGCCTGCAGTTCGCCTTTGTCTGTGCCGAGTGCAACAATTCTCCAACCCTCGCTCCGTCGTTCAGCTCAGCGAAGCCCGGCAGCCACCTGCCCACAGCGATCCGGGGAGCGCGCCGCATCCTGGAGAGCAATTTAGATAGCGCCGCCGCTTGGCGTCGCGCGCCAGACGTTCTTCCCCCAGAGGCCTGGCCATGCGGACGAGCACATATGTACCCAGACCCATGAGAACGACGGCTGTCGCCATCGAGCACCAGAATCCCACTTGGTTCCGAAGCGACGGTGTTCGGTTGCGCAGGAATTCTTAAGAAGGTCAGGAGGCCGCAGGCTCAGCGGCCAAGCACGGTGGAGAGCCGATGCCTGCCAGGGATGTTTAGGGCAGACTGGTGGCGTGAACGGAATCCGGTGGGTGCTGCACGTCGATCTCGACCAGTTCATCGCGGCGGTCGAAGTGCTCCGGCGGCCGGAGCTTGCGGGCAGGCCGATCATCGTCGGCGGCCGGGGCGACCCCACGGAACGGGCTGTGGTGTCGACCGCATCCTACGAAGCCAGGGCGTTCGGCGTGGGTTCCGGCATGCCCTTGCGCATTGCGGCCCGGAAAGCGCCCGATGCTGTTATCCTGCCCGTCGATCAGGAGGCCTACCTCGCTGCGTCTGACACGGTGATGGCTACCCTGCGCGCGCAGCCCGGTGCCACCGTCCAGGTGCTGGGTTGGGATGAAGCCTTTTTAGGCATTAAGACAGAGAATCCGGAAGCCTACGCCCGGCAGGTGCAGGCCGCTGTCCTGGAGCGAACGCAGCTGCATTGCAGCGTGGGCATCGGCGACACCCTGGTCCGGGCCAAGGTCGCCACCGGTTTCGGCAAGCCGGCCGGTGTCTTCCGTCTCACTGCCGGGAACTGGCTCGATGTCATGGGCAGCCGGCCCACCAAGGATCTGTGGGGCGTCGGAACCAAGGTGTCGGGCCGGCTGGCCAAACTCGGCATCAGCACAGTCGCCGAGCTCGCCGCGTCCGACCCCCAAGACCTGGTCCCGGAGTTCGGCCCCAGAATGGGTCCCTGGTACGCGGAGCTCGGACGCGGGGACGGTGCCAGCATTGTCGACGACACCCCGTGGGTTGCCCGCGGGCATAGCCGGGAGACCACCTTCCAGCGCGACCTGACCGAGCCGGCCCAGGTGGACGACGCCGTAAGGGAGCTGACAGCGCGCGTCCTTGAGGAGGTTGTGGCCGAAGGACGGCCCGTGGTTGGGCTGACCCTCAAGGTTCGGTACGCGCCGTTCTTCACCAAGACCCACGCGAGGAAGATCCCCGGGACTTTCGACCGGAAGGAAATCCTTGCGCGGGCCCTGGACCTCGCAGCCGGAATTGAAGCGGGCCGTCCCATCCGGCTCCTAGGCCTGCGGGCCGAAATGGCAATGCCCGACGATGCCCGAAAGGGACATACGCCGACGCGTGGCGGTTGGTGACGGCGTCGTTCCCATCCTTACCAGCGCGGATGAACCGCTTCGCGGATGTAACGGTCGTAGATGTCCGGCGCGCGCCCATGGCACGCCCGCTGACGACGTCGTATATCGCTCCCGTCGCGGCGTTTGCCCTAGCCCGCGCCGCGGAATGGGCACCGGGGATGACCGTGGAGACGCTGTCCTGCGCGATCACCCACGTGCGCAAAGACGGTTGGGAAGACACACGCCCATCGAATATGAAACAACCAGCCGGACCGAGCCCACACAGGCCTAAGACCCCGAGTCAACAAAAAGCCGGCAGCCCCATGTGCTCACCACCCGGCTGTGCCCGGGCCACCCTTGAACGGACCAGCGATCCGTGTGGTGATCCAACCGCCGTAGAAGTCACCATCCTGGAAGGTCACCTGCTCGCCGTTGACCTCGCAGGAGTCCATGGGACCCGGGTACAGGGCCACCCTGGTACTGAGCGCCTCGAAACCCCGGGTGGGTTCCGGGTAGATCCACCCGCCACGGGGAACGACGACTCCGCCGGCAACGACGTCGAAGTAGTGCGCTTCTCCCTTGAACTCGCAGAAACTGGTGCCCTCGACCGGGACGAGTACACCGGCAGGGAAAGAGTCCAAGGGCAAGTAGTAGACAGGCGGATGACTCGTCTCTAAGACGCGCACTGTATCGGTGGTGTCGGCAATCACCTGCCCGCCAAGTCGCACGATAACCCGTTCGGATCGCGGCTCGACCCTTGGCGGCCGCGGGTAGTCCCACACCGATTCTTGACCGGCCTTGGGTTTGATGGGCTGGGGACGCCGGAAGAAGCCGGAGGAACCGTGATCAGGAGTCATGTCCCCATGTTGCCATGTTCGGCTGGGAGGCCATTGTGAACGCCGGGTGAGGGCCACTTGCAGCATGCCAGCGGATATACGGGCGCTGGGCTTACATCCGAGTCTCGGTTCACCAGCCTACTCAGAGGCCGCGGCGCCCCACCCACAGCCCATGCAGCAGCGGAACCACCGACACGATCATCAGCACACTGCCGAGTACCGTGTCGTTCGCTCGGACCACGGAACCTGCGATGAGCAGGGCGCCGAATACCAGTGCCGATGCCGATCGCTGCGCCGTGCGGTCAAGCCGTGCCACCTGCCGTTCGAGGCGCGGGTTAGCCACCGACAGTGAACCGTCCTCGATTCGGGTGACAAGCCCATCAAGGCGTTTCGGCAGACGCAAAGCGACCCCGGCGGCCTCGAGCGCTTTTTGAGTCACGTCCTGCACGATGTTGCCGCGCTCGTCGCGCAGCAGCTGCGCTGCATAGGGCTCGACCGAGTCCCACAGATTGAATCGGGCGTCCAGCGAGCTGCACACACCCGATGTCAGAGACATCGCACGGATGATGAGCAGGAAGTTCTCCGGCACCTGGAACGGCAACGAGCGAACGAGGTCGCCGAACTCCACCGCAAAATCAAGGAACTCCCGCGGGTCCACCTCGCGAAGCTCTGCGAAGCCCATCCCGCCAAACCGGGCGAAGAGGTGCTTCATCGCCCGCTCAAGCTCGGCTGTGTCGGCCGACGGTACGAGCACACCGACGTCGCTGATCGCGGTCACCAGGCCCTTACCGTCACGCGAGGCGGCCGCGATTAGCAGCTTCCGCAGGCCGCTGCGAGTACTGGGCGGAACCTCGCCCATCATGCCGAAGTCGATGAACGTCAGCTTCCATGGGCGCTCTGCGGATGAATCGGTATTCGGAGTGACAAACATATTGCCGGGGTGCGGATCGGCGTGGAAAAAGCCGTTCGTGAACATCTGGTCGAACATGACCGACGCGAAAACCGGGGCAACCTGCGCCGGATCGATGCCCGCCGCCAGAAGCGCCTCCGAGTCCGTGATTTTGATCGCCGTGACATCTTCGAGGGTGAGCACGCGGCGGGTGCTCCGCTCCCATACGACGTCAGGCACAGTCACCCTGTCGTCGTCGGCGAAATCAGCGGCAAAGCGCTCTAGGTTCGCCGCTTCATGGAGGTAATCGATCTCCTCGAGACTGGTCTGCGCAAACTCCTCGACCAGCGCGGGCATGTCAGCACGATCGGACACGAGGCGCACGTGGCTGAGCCAGCCGCCCACTTTGCGTAACGCGGCCAGGTCGACGTCGACAATCGCGTCGATGCCCGGTCGCTGCACCTTCAACACCACGTTGTCGAGACCTGTGTATGCGGCATCGGTGCTAAGAAGTTGTGCCCGGTGCGCCTGCCCGAGGGATGCGGCGGCGACTGGCGTCTCCTCGACCGAGGCGAACACCTGGTCCAGTGGTGCACCCAGCTCCGCCTCGGCAAGTGCACGGATTGCGGGGAACGGGACGGGGGGCGCCTCGTCCTGTAGCCCTTCCAGTTCAGCGGTGATCTCCGGCGGGAGCACATCGAGCCTGGACGACAGGAACTGACCAACCTTGATCATCAGACCGCCAAGGTCCACCGCGAGCACACGGAAGCGCTGCGCGAAGCGCCGCATCCTCTTGGTCCGGGTGCGTTCAGCAATCCTGGCCAGCCCGATGCGAGGGAGGAACAGCTCAAACCACCACGTCACCGCGAGATGCCACGCGGCGAAGCGCAGGATGCGACGGTAACGGGCTCGGGTGTTCCCGGCGCCGGGTACCGGATCTGCCCGGTCCCGGCGAACCGACGCCACCCTCGTCAGTCCTGGGCGAGGATCGAGTACAGCCGACGACGTGCCTCGTCGAGCACCGTCACGGCCTCCTGGACCTGCTTCGGCGAGCCTGTGCGACCCACCTGGGAGGCGGCCTGCGCGAGCTCGACGCCGGCCTTGGGCAGCGCCGTGAACCCTGTGCCGGATGTTTGACCCGTTGACTCCCATGGCGCTGACGCATCGGCACCCGCTACATCTTCCCGGCCTGCTTCGGTCAGCGAGTAGATCTTGCGGCCGTTGGATTCCTCGGCACTGATGAACCCCTCATCGGCCAGCAGTTGCAGCGTTGGGTAGACGGAGCCGGCACTCGGCTTCCAGCTGCCACCGCTGCGCTCCTCGATTTCACGGATGATCTGGTAGCCGTGCATCGGCCGCTCCGCGAGCAGGGCCAGTATCGCTGACCGCACTTCGCCTCGGCCCGCGCGGGTGCCCGAGCGCTTCTCAAACCTTGAGCGCAACTCCTCGACGGCCTGCCACATGCCGTCGATGTTGTTGGCGCCAAATCCGCCCGTCGGGTATGAATTACGCATGATGCTCTCCTCCGTGAGTCGCGAACGATAGTCAACGATAGTTAACGATACATCCCGATACGCAGAAAACCAACGGTGCGAGAGGCTGTCGGAGCGGGGGAACCACGCACGAGGTTCACGCCGATGCCGTCGACCGCGAGGAGTTCGTACACAAGCGGGAGTAGCCGCACCTACCGCACGCCGTAACGTTGAAATCGGAGAATCGCGAACCCATCGCCATGACGTTCATCGACTCCAGTATGCGCGTTGTCCCGCACCTCGGCGCTCGACTGGTGCCGTCGGTCGGCGTCCAGCCGTTCTTGCCGGAACGCGTGATTCAAGGCGGACCGGAATCGATACCACTCAGCGGGATGTAGCCGCTGTGGCCGGGTGGCTTCTTCTCTTGGATGGGGAGGTGGGTTTCCTGCTCCGTCATGGTCGGGAGTGGGCGAGCCGGGCGAGCGCCATGGAAAGCGACATCCCCGTACTGGCAGCGGGGAGCGCGGTCAGTAGGGCGGCCGCGACGTGAGTGTCCACCATCAATTCCTGCGCGTGCCCGCACGTCCAGTTGGACCGCCGCCAGCTGACTCGGCAGCCACCCCGGATTACTCTCCGTGTCTCCCGACGTCCACGGCAGCACCCGTGGAGATTCCACTCAGGGTGTCGATGTAATCCAGTGTTTTGGGACTGACATGCCGCACGGCCGCCAGGGCATCCCGGAGAACGGCCCTCTTGTCGTGGTCACCGAGCATGCCTCGGAGTTCCATGACTGTTTCGATGCCCTGACGCTCGAACACGCACGCCATATCTTCTACCTGGGCTAGACGGCCAGGCGAGGGCCAGCTGATAACTTCTGAGAGCTTCCCCGTATCGAGGTGCCGGCGGAATCCGCTGGTCGTGGCTGCATCCGGCCATGCCGCAATCAGAGCGAGAATGCGCGGCTGGACGGTCGCGTGGTAGTTCTGCCGGCGCTGCAACGTGGCATCGACAATGATGGCCCCGATGTGGTCCCAACTACGGCCGGCTTCGGTCGAGGCGTCTATGCCCTGTGGGTCCATTGGCGCCGGGAGGTTGGCTGCATCATTGTCAGTAGTCATAGGTCAATACTTCCATGTGCCGGCAGGCAGCGTGTGGCGGCGTCAGGCGAGGTCGGAAGTTTCCCGCGTGGGACCCTTTTGTGCTGGGCCGAAGCTCTGTGCTTGGTGTCCCCATGCGCACTCGGGGCGCTGCCAAAGTATTGAATCTAAACACCAAGAACGGCAGACCCGTGGCAGCCTCGACGCCGTGCTCCCGGGACGTAGAGCATTCCCCCGGGATGAAGCGGGTTGAGAATCGTCATGGAGTACGGGCTCCCGGTCGCCAGCCATTCAAGGTACACGCAGGAGTCGACATCGACGACCCGGGGAACATGGCCGTCCGCTGTCGCTTCGACTCGGAAGAAGTGCCTCTTCCCGCGAGCAGGCCAGACGAGAGGCACAACCCCTCGACGCGTGTGAACCATCATTCTCAGACTTCAAGACCGGTCCCACTCAAACTGCCACAATCAGGAGCAGGCCCACCGGGTCGGCAGGGTCATGGATCGATCCGCCGACGTTTACCGGGCAGGTATCAGGGACGGAACCCGTCGGACCTCTTCGGTTATGAGGTTTTGGGCCGCGCGCGCACGTGCATCCGCTCGCCCTGCTGTCCAAACAGACTGAGGAACTCGACGGGTCTGCCGTCGGCACTGGCGAACCAGTGCGGTGTGTGGGTGTCGAATTCCGCGGCTTCGCCAGGGCGAAGGTCAAAGTCCTTGTCGCCCAGCACCAGACGCAGCCGTCCGTTGAGGATGTAAAGCCATTCGTAGCCTTCGTGAACGCGCGGCTCGGGTTCCGCCCCGCGGGAATCACCGGTGAGTACCATCTTGAAGGCCTGCAGTCCGCCTGGGCGGCGCGTGAGAGGAACAGCCGTCATGCCGCCATGGGTGATGGGCTGCAGGTGAATTCTCGGGTCCCCGGTGGGCGGCGCGCCGACCAGGTCATCGAGGGGAACACCGTACAACCTCGCGAGGGGCAGCAGAATTTCGAGGTTTGGCCTGCGTTGGCCGGATTCAAGGCGCGACAGGGTGCTAACCGATACTCCGGAGGCGGAGGACACATCTCCGAGGGTGAGGTTCCGTTCCGTACGGAGTGCCCGAAGCCGGGGGCCGACCGCCCCGAGAACATCGTCAAGCTCAGTTGTCATACCCCACAGTTTGCCATAATGGCAATCAAGTTTGTCAATTCTCGCTTATGCGATGAAAGCTGGTGTAACCGCCCAAGGACGCTGGCGGCGAACGATCAGGACGCGACGAAGGACAAATCAGCATGGACACCACACGGTATGACGTTGTTGTTGTTGGCGGCGGCGCGGCGGGACTCAGCGCGGCCACGACGCTGGGCCGGGCACTGCGCTCGGTGCTGGTCATCGATTCCGGAACTCCACGCAACGGACCCGCGGCGGGTATACACGGTTATCTTTCGAGGGACGGTATGAACCCCCGGGAACTCCTGACCATCGGACGCAGCGAAGTGCTCTCCTACGGAGGAACGGTGGTTGACGGCGACGCCGTTTCGGCACGGCGAACCCCCGATGGATTCGAGGTGATTCTCGGAGATGCCCGCCGGTTCGCCGGCAGACGCCTCCTTGTCACCACCGGCTTGACAGACGAGCTGCCTCCCATCGACGGGCTGCGGGAGCAATGGGGAAAGGGCGTTGTGCACTGCCCCTACTGCCATGGCTGGGAAATCCGCGGGCAACGGATTGGGGTGCTGGGCACTGGCCCGCTGTCGGTCCACCAGGCGCTGTTGTTCAGGCAGTGGACCGGGGATATCACCCTTTTCCTCAACGACACCGTGGAGCCCACCGACGAGGAGTGGGACAAGCTCGCCGCCCGGTCCGTAAGGGTCGTCGACGGCGCAGTGGCTTCTGTTGACGCTGTCGATGGTGTCCTCACGGGGCTCACGCTCCGCCGGGGCTCCTCATTCGACGTACAGGCCCTGGCTGTCGGAACACGGATGGAGGCTAGATCCGCGCTTCTGGAATCACTCGGGCTAAGTCCTCAGGTGCACCCGTCGGGGTCCGGACGGTTTATCGAGGCCGACGCCATGGGTGCGACGGCTGTCCGCGGCGTGTATGCGGGGGGCAACGTCTCCAACTTAATGGCCCAGGTGATCACCGCGGCGGCCGAGGGTGTCATGGCCGGCGCAAGGATCAACGTCGACCTCATCGAAGAGGAAACCCGGTGGGCCGTTGAAGGGCACTTCGGCCCCTTCTCGGCCGCCTCGGAAGCAGCCGTCTCCAAGATGGTGCTTGGTCACCGACGCCATGGCCTGGATGATGGCCAGAAGGCCACCGACATGGGCCTTGCGGCCACAGTAGAAGGATAACTAGCATGGACCACCGGACGCGGGACAACGGCCATCAACCCCACCAGCGATCTGGCAGTCATGACCAGCACCGCGTCCTCGACCTCGATGCCGAGGTGTTCGGCGATCACCTTGCAGCCGTCCTGGACTTGACCCAGCTGCCAGCTGCGCGCAGCGTCGTTGACCTCGGCGCCGGCACCGGCGCAGGTAGCCGGCTGCTGCGCGAGCGGTACCCCGACGCCGCGGTGACGTGCGTCGACAACGACCCGCAGATGCTGGAGCTGCTGCGGGCGCAGGGCTTTGCCGCGGTCGAGGCCGACCTCGACGACGGCTTCCCGGCGCTTGCCGGCTCCTTGATTGCGGCGGATGCAGTGGCCGAGGCGCCGGTTGACCTGGTGTGGGCATCGTCCTCGCTGCACCACGTCGCCCACCCCGCCCGGCTCCTGTCGGGGGTCCGCCGGGCACTGGCGCCTGGTGGGGTCCTGATCGTCGTCGAGCTCGCCGCTCTGCCCCGCTTCCTAAGCCACCCGCGGGCAGTGCTGCTGGAGCAGCGCTGCCACGCCGCTGCGGCGGCCGAGGGGTGGAACCACCACCCGAACTGGACGCCGGTCATCGAAGCCGCCGGGTTCGGCGTCACCCAGTCCGAAGTGACGACCAGTGCACCCGTGACCCCGGCTGCACGGGAGTACGCCCAGCAGTGGTTCGCGCGCTTCTCGCACCTGGCGGCCCTGACAGCGGACGACCGCGACGCCGTCGAAGACCTGCTGGAGCGGTTCTTCGACGACATCGAGCTGGAACCCCGCGCCACGCGGACCGTCTGGGTGGCCACCGCCGACTAGAACCAGGACCAGCCCCAAGCCAGCACGTCCCGAGGCAGAACCGGCACAACACGGCCGACCTCCTTTGTGACGTGGTCGGAGCCGGCACGGCTGGGCTGTCGTTAGCCGTGGCCATCGCGCGTTCCCAGCGCTCCGCCGTCGTCTTCGACGGCGGCGACTCCCGCAACGCCGTGTCCGCCCATGCCAGGCGGCTCCTGACACGGGATCGCTCGCAGTCGTCTGCACAAACAGTTGTTTCGACAGGAATTGCCTGCACCAGCCGTCACTTTGTTCGAAGTCGCGTGCACCAACCACCTCGGAGGCATGGACCATTCTTTTAGGCGTTTTGCTGGTGCTCGGCGGTCAGTGTCTCTGGGGGCCGGGGCGGCAGATGAGGGTAGAGGCTGGAGCGGGTGATGCCCGTGGATTTGACGATTTCGGAGATGGACTGGTCCTCCCGGTCGCGAAGGTGTGCGGCGTAGGCAGGTTTTCGCTGGAGCGACCACGATGTGCCGGCCGATCCTTATGCTCTTGGCAGCAGCAACGGTGCGCGCGTGGGCTGCGCGTTCGATCGCGCAGGTTCGTTCCATTTGCCCGAAGGGCGCGAGCATCACGACTGCCAGCTGGGACCTGGGGTCCCCTGGATTGGCGGAATCAACGTGGCACAGCGTTTCCGCTCGTCAGAGCCGTTTCTTGCTTTCTTAGGCGTCTGGACATTGACCCTGCTCGGGACCCTGTGACGGTTGTTGCGGACTGGTCGCTATCTGCACGCACCCGCGGCCCCGTGGCTGAAATTTCCTTACTAACGGTGCTACTCGGCGGATGCAGCTGTGAGCGCCGCTCGGAGACGGTTATGGTGATCACCCCGGCGATGAGACGTCGTCCGAGATGCCTGAGCAGCAGCAGCCGCTGGCCGCCCGACAGCACTGCCCAGCCGGCGACGTGATCAGCGCAGCACCGGACGTCCACCGGGACGATCCGACGCCTTCGTGGCCGTGCCGGACCGGGGGTGCGCAATCGTCCCGCACTGAGCTGCGGAACACGATTCGTACGGGACTACGGGTAAGTGCCAGACGGCGTGTCCGTCACGGGACCCGTCGAGCCGCGGACAGTCATGTGCGTGGGCATTACGGACCGGCTGCGATTGGCACCCCCCGAGAGGGGGTTGAGCTGGGCGAGCAGCATCGACACGGCCACGCGTCCGACCTGCTCGATCGGGGACGTCATGGTGGTGAGCGGTGGGTTGCAGAAGTCGGCCCCGAAGATGTCGTCGCAGCCCACGATGCTCATGTCTTCCGGGACCCGGATGCCGCGTTCGCGGAGGCGCTGAAGCATCCCGATGGCGATCAGGTCGTTGAAGGCGATGCAGGCAGTCACGCCGCTGTGGACGGCGGCGTCCGCGGCGGCCGCCCCGGACTGCGTGTTGGGCGCGAACGGCCCCAGCTTGAGGACCTCGACCCCGCGTTCCTCCGCGGCCTCAACCAGGGCAGCCCAGCGCCGTGTGCTCGACTGGGAAGTGACTGGACCCCCCATGTAGGCGACACGGGTGTGGCCGAGGGAGATCAAGTGATCCAGTGCCTGACTGGTGGCCGTAGGCGTGTCGATGATGACCGCCGGCACGCCCGGAACGTCACGGTTGACAGTGACCATGGGCATCTTCGCCGCGGCGGCCTGCAGGACATCGTCACTCAGCCTGGAGGCGGCAACAATGACTCCGTCGGCCCCTTTCCGCAGCTGCTCCATTGCGCTGGCTTCCACTTCGTCCGACTCCTCCGTATCTACCAGCAACTGGGTGTAGCCGGCAGCCTTGAGCTGGAGCTGGCTTCCCCGGATGAGGTCAAAGTAGAAGGGGTTGGTGATGTCCGGAACCAGCACTCCCACAGCACCGGTCCGTCCCGAGCTCAGGGCCCTGGCCTGGCTGTTGGGGATGTAGTTGAGCTCTGCTGCTGCGGCTTCGATGCGCTCACGGGTCCGGAAGTTCACCCGATCCGGGGTGGAAAGCGCCCGGGAAACAGTTGACGCGGCCACTCCGCACCTTGCAGCGATGTCGTGGATGGTGGCGGGGCGGGTGATTCCTGCCGCTGCGGCCATGTCGCTCCTCTCCGAACGTAGTGACCTGGCAGCGGAAGTCGCCTATGTGACCCGCGCCACGATGCCATTGTGTAAAGGCTGCCATACGATACCAACAAATGGCAACCGGTTGTCACTTCACCGCCTGCAGAACTAGACTGACGCAACATCAGCTGACTGCGAACTGAGTCACCGCGCGCCGGAGGCGGACCCGGCAGCTGCCCGCCAATGATGACAAACCCAAGGAGTTTCCCGTGACCCAAACATTGAACGCCGTCTGGCCGCTCTCCGGATTCGGCGATGAAGTGGACCCGGACCCGGCGGTGCAAGCGGCCGTGCTCCTGGCCCTGGGGGCCAGCCATATCGAGGTCCGCAGCGCCTGGGGAACCAACGTTTCTGAGCTGCAGCCCGGCCAGGTGGCTACGCTCAAGGGCATCCTGGACTCCAAGGGCCTCAAGGTTTCGGCCGTTGCAAGCCCCATCGGGAAAGTGGACGTGAGCCTGCCCGTGGAGCACGAGGTGGAACGCCTCCGGCGGATCATTGCGGTCGCCAAGGCGCTGGACACCACGTACATTCGCATCTTTTCGTTCTACCGCGGAGCCGGGCAAAGCCCGGAGGGTATCCGCGACGACGTCCTGATCCGCATGACGGCACTGGCCGCGGAAGCCGCGGAAGCCGGCGTCGTACTCCTGCATGAGAACGAGAAGGGCATCTACGGCGATACGCCGGAGCGGGTGCTGGACCTTATGGAATCAGTGGACTCCCCGGCCCTGAGGATCGCATGGGACAACGCAAACTTCGTCCAGGTGGGCGTCAGGCCGTACACCGACGGCTATGCCCTGCTGCGCCCCTACCTCGAGTACTTTCAAGTTAAGGACGCCATCCTCGAGTCCGGTGAAGTGGTGCCGGCCGGGGAGGGTGACGGCGAGCTGGACGCCACCATCGCCGCGCTGAGAGCGGACGGCTTTTCGGGATTCGCCTCCCTGGAGCCGCACCTGGCCAGCGCCCACGAGCTGGGCGGCTTTTCCGGCCCGGCGGCCTTCGGCGCGGCGGCCCGTGCCTTCGCCGGACTCGCCGCCAAGAACGGCGTCACGCTCTCGTGACTGTCAGGACGGCAGTTATCGGTTGCGGCGATGTCTCGTCAGTCCACTTCGGGGCTGTTGCCAGGCTCGACGGCGTGGAACTGGTCGCCGTGTGCGATTCGGATCCGGGCCGGCTGGCTGCGGCCGTGGCAGCCTACGGCGTTCCCGGCTTCTCGGATCACTCCACCATGCTTGCGCAAGTGCGCCCGGAAGTGGTCCACATCGCCACCCCGCACGACCGGCACGCCTCGCTGGCGACCGACTGCCTGGAGCGCGGCATCAACGTCATCGTCGAGAAACCGTTGGCGAACACCCTGGACGAGGGGCGACGGCTCGTTGAGGCCGCAGCAAACAGCACGGCCAAGATCGCGGTGTGCTTCCAGAACCGGTACAACGCGACGGCGCAGGCAATGCACACTCTGCTGTCTTCGGGCGAAATCGGAGCGGTTCTCGGCGCTTCCGCCACCGTGATGTGGCAGCGTGACGCCTACTACTACCGGAACCGGCCCTGGCGCGGCAGCTGGGCAGGCGGCGGGGGCGGCCTGATGATGAACCAGGCCATCCACACCGTGGACCTCCTTCAGTGGCTGGTGGGGGAGGTGGCAATAGTCAGCGGCAACGCTTCCACACGATTCCTGGGCGCCTCCATCGAGGTGGAAGACACGGCGGAATTTGTGGCCGTGCATGCCAACGGGGCCCGCAGCGCCTTCTACGCAACGCTCGCCAACGCGGTAAATGCCCCGGTGACCCTGGACATCGTCACCGAGCATGCGGTTTTGAGCCTGCGAGGCGACCTCACCATCAGCTACGCGGACGGGCATGTCGACGTCGTACCCGAACGGGCGGGCGAATCCGGCGGCCGTGCTTACTGGGGGGTCTCCCACGAGCTGCTCATCGCCGACTTTTACGCCCGGCTGGGGGATGGCGCCGCGTTCTGGATCAACCCTTCCGAGGCTGAGAAGTCGCTGAAGATCGTCAAGGAAATCTACCGCCAAAGCTATCCGGAGTCCCTCGACGCCGTCTGCTGAGGCCCGCTCCGCAGTAGGAGCAAGCGGTTGTCTCTGCAATTCCCATCAAATGTCCCTGAATCACGGTGGCTCATGGCACAACGCGAGACGTATTTGAAAAGTTATGACAATCGGTTGCCAATTTGGGCAACAATGCGTACTGTGAATCTCACGGAGCGGATGTGGCGCACGCCACACCCGCTCAGCGAGGAAGTCCCACCGTTTTCCCAGACTCATAGGAGCCAACAATGAAGTTAGGTCCCCAGGCAGCGGCAGCTGCCCTCATCCTCAGCGCATCTTTGGCGCTGACCGCCTGCGGCGGCGGCGCTGCAGGCGCCAACAGCCCTGGCGCCCCCAAAACAACCACGCTGACGCTGGGCGCCGTTCAGGAAATTCGCTCCTGGGACCCGGCCCAGGCTCACGTGGGCCACTTCCTGCAGCCCTACCAGGCGGCCTACGACTCCCTGCTCCTGCGGGAACCGGACGGCAAGCTCAGCCCCATGCTGGCCACCGCGTGGAAGTACAACGCGACGAACACGGCGCTCACGATTGATCTCCGCACGGACGTGACCTTCAGCGATGGCGCCAAGTTCGACGCCGACGCGGCCAAAGCGAACCTGGATCACTTCAGGAAGGCCAACGGCCCGCAGATGGCCCAGCTCACCGCCGTCTCAGAGGTCAAAGTGATGGATGCTGACACAATCGAGCTCGGCCTGACGGCGCCTGATCCCTCGCTGGAGTTCTACCTCAGCCAGGCCGCAGGCCTTATGGGCAGCCCCAAGGCGCTGGGCACTGAAGGCATCAAGACCGAGCCCGTGGGCAGCGGCCCGTATGTCATGGACAAAGCCGCCACCGTCAAAGACTCGCAGTCGGTATTCACAGCCCGCAAGGACTACTGGAGCAAGGACATTCAGAAGTTCCAGAAGATCACCTTCAAGATCCTTGTGGACCTGACCGCCCGGACGAATGCCCTCGTTTCAGGACAGGTCGACGCCACGCTGCTGGATCCCAAGACCGGCAAACAGGCCGAGGGTGCCAAGATGAAGCTGGCCGCGACCGAGGTGGACTGGCAGGGCCTGACCCTGTTCGACCGCGACGGCGCCAAGAACCCCGGGCTCAAGGACGTCCGCGTCCGCCAGGCCATCAACTACGCGTTTGACCGCAAGACCATCCTGGACCAGGTCATGCTGGGTCAGGGAACCCCCACCTCCCAGCCCTTCGGCAAGGCCAGCGGCGCCTGGGTTGAGGAGCTCGAGAACAAGTACCCGTATGATCCGGCCAAGGCCAAAGCACTGTTGAAAGAAGCAGGCTATGAGACCGGACTGGTAATCCAGGTCCCGAGTGTACCCGGGTTTGAAACGCAGCTGGCAGTGATCAAGCAGCAGTTGGCTGACGTCGGGGTCACCCTCGAAGTGGGCTCCGCAATCACGAACACCTACACCACCGATGTCGCAGCCCAAAAGTTCACCAGCATGTACTTCTCACTCTTCCAGGGTGAGCCGTGGGTGGCCATCAACCAGATCATCTCCACGAAGGCGCTGTACAACCCCTTCAAGAACACCGCGCCCGAACTCCAGGCCAAGATCGATGCCGTCCAGAACGGCGGCAAGGATGCCGGCAAAGTGGCCCAGGAAGTCAACAAGTACGTGGTGGACCAGGCATGGTTCGCACCGCTGTTCCGCGTGAACCAGATGTACTACTACAACTCCAAAATCGACGTCACGCCGCAGATCCAGATGGCCGTTCCCTCGATCTACAACTACTCGCCCGCCAAGTAATACCGGACCAGGTAGCCACTCATATCCGGCGCAGGTCCGGCAGCCCGGCCACGATACGCGGCGGGCTGCCGGACCCGGCAGCCAACACCATGCCAGTTCAATGGAGCCAGCAATGATGACATTCATCCTCAAACGCCTCGGCAGCGGACTCGTAGTCCTGTTCGCCGTCTCGATCCTCGTTTTTTCCCTTCTCTACATATCGAGCGGCAGCATCGCCCGGAACATCCTGGGAGACCAGGCAACACCGGAGCAGCTGGGCGTGAAGGAAGCGGAGCTGGGGCTCGATCAGCCCATCGCAGCGCGCTACTTCGGCTGGCTCACAGGCGCCCTGAGCGGGGACCTGGGCACATCCTGGTTCACTTCTGAACCAGTGGCCGACTCTCTCGCTACCCGCATCCCCGTCACCATGACCATGGTGTTCGCGGCCATGATCCTCATCGCCATCATCGCGACCCTCATCGGCGTTGCCGCGGCCGTAAAGCGGGGCTGGGTGGACCGGGTGGTCCAGATCGGCGCCATCATCGGCGACTCCATCCCCGGGTTCGTCCTCGGCATCATCCTGGTGACCGTGCTGGCCATCCAGCTGGGCCTCTTCCCCGCCACCAGCACCATTTCCCCGGGCGAACCTGCGTCCGCCTGGGTGCTGTCCCTGACGCTTCCGGTGATCGCCCTGCTGATCAACGGAGTCACCGGCGGCGCGCAGCAGATCCGCAGCGCCGTCATCAAGCAGCTCGAACGCGACTACGTCCGCACCCTGCGCAGCCGCGGGATAGGGGAGCGCGAGGTCCTGTTCCGGCATGTCCTGCGCAGCGCTGCTCCGGCAGGGCTCACTGTGCTCAGCCTGCAACTGATCGGCATGCTGGGCGGGGTGGTCATCATCGAGCAGATCTTTGCCCTTCCAGGCATGGGCCCGCTCGCCGTTGCTGCCACCGGCCAGAGCGATCAGCCAGTGGTGATGGGCGTCGTTATGTACACCGTCGCCGTTGTTATTTTGGTCAACCTCATCGTTGACCTCCTCAACGGCTGGCTCAACCCGAAGGTGCGTGCCTCGTGACCGAGTCCGTCGAAACCTCAGCCCTAACGCCACTGCCCGGTACGACCGGCCAGACCGGCACCGTAGTCCGTTCAACAGTTCTCAAGCGGCTCCTCAAGAATCCTCTCGGCATCATCGCCATCGCCATCCTGCTGGGAATGGCATTGCTGGCCCTGTTCGCCGATGTCCTGGCCCCGTTCGACGAGAACTTCGCCAACATCTCCAAGACGCTCGCAGCGCCGGACGCGGTCAACCTCCTGGGCACGGACAGCTCCGGGCGCGACGTGTGGAGCCGGCTGCTGTTCGGGGCGCAATTGACGCTCCTCTCCGCGCTGCTCTGCGCCGCCGTCGCCATCGGTATCGGCCTCCCAGCCGGACTGATCGCGGGCTACTACGCCGGCAAGTTCGAAGCGGTCTCCAACTGGATTGTCAGCATCCTCATGAGCCTCCCTGGCCTGATCGTGCTGCTGACCATCCGTGCGGCCTTCGGCCCCTCGGTGTGGATTGCCATGATCGCGTTCGGCGTCCTGATCAGCCCGTCCTACTTCCGCCTGACGCGCTCGGCGGTGCAGTCAGTCCGCAACGAGCTCTACGTGGATGCAGCCCGTGTGTCCGGGCTCTCAGACCTGAGGATCATCAGCCGCCACATCTTTTCCGTGGTGCGGGCCCCCATCATCATCCAGACCGCGGCGATTGCCGGTGTTGCCATCGCTATCCAGTCCGGGCTCGAATTCCTGGGACTGGGGGATCCGGCCAAGGCAAGCTGGGGTGTGATGCTCAGCGAAGGATTCAAAAACGTCTACCTCACGCCGACGCTGCTCTTCTGGCCCGCGTTTGCCATGGCGCTGACCATCGGCGCCCTGGTCCTTCTCGGCAATGCCATCCGCGATGCCCTGGAGGACGGCGAGAAGATCAAGCACCGCAGGAAGCCTGCGGTCAAACGCACGACGGCGGCGCCCGCCCCCGCCCGCCCGTCAAGCAAGTCTGTTGCCGCCGTCGACGCCGGCACCGAGCACCACCTCGTGAAGGTGACCAACCTCGGCGTCGGCTACCCGCAGGCAGACGGCTCCGTCAAGAGGGTGGTGGACGACGTCTCTTTCCACGTGGACCGTGGCGAGATCCTGGGCATCGTGGGTGAATCCGGTTCGGGCAAGTCCCAGACCGCGTTTTCCATCCTGGGTCTGCTTCCGGACAACGCGCGAATTGTGGCCGGTTCCATCCAGTTCGACGGCAGCTACACCGTGGCTCCGGGCGATGAAAAGGTCAACCAGGACCGGCTCTCCAAGTTGCGCGGCAAGCGGATCTCGTACATCCCGCAGGAACCCATGAGCAACCTGGATCCCGCCTTCACCATTGGCTACCAGCTGGTCACGCCCATGGTGCGTGTGCTCGGCATCTCCAAGGCAGAGGCCACCAAACGCGCCATGAAACTGCTGTCCGACGTTGGAATCACCTTCCCGGACCGGACTTTCAAGGCCTACCCCCATGAGGTTTCCGGCGGCATGGCCCAGCGCGTCCTCATCGCAGGCGCCATCAGCTGCGAACCGGACCTCATCATTGCCGATGAACCCACCACCGCCCTGGACGTCACAGTCCAGGCCGATGTCCTGGACCTCATCCGCGACCTCCAGCGGAGCCTCGGCGTGGGTGTCATCCTGGTGACCCACAACTTCGGTGTGGTGGCGGACCTCTGCGACCGAGTGGTGGTCATGCAGAACGGACGGCTCGTGGAGGAGGGGTCCGTCCGCACGATCCTCCGCAATCCGAAAGAGCAGTACACCCAGACCCTCCTGGCGTCCATGCTTGAAGGCAAAACGCCCATGACCATGCTTGTTTCCGGCAGCCAGAAGGAGCCAGTCACATGAGCACCACGGAAACCACACCTCTCCTGACGGTGGAGAACCTGGTTGTCGAATACCCCAGCAAGAGGTTCCGGGCCAAGCCGTTCCGGGCCCTGACGGACATCAATATCTCCATCGGCCAGGGCGAGACCCTCGGACTGGTGGGGGAGTCCGGGTCCGGGAAGACCACCCTGGGCCGGGCCGTCCTGGGCCTGGCCCCGGTGACGGGCGGCAAAATCTTCTTCGACGGCAAGGACATCAGCCATGCCACGCGCAAGCAGCGGCAGATCTTGAGCCGGGATCTGCAGGTGGTGTTCCAGGATCCGTACACCTCGCTGAACCCGGCGCTGGAAATCGGCGACATCCTCGCCGAGCCCCTCGGCATCCAGGGCAAGACGCCGGCCGAAGCCAAGCGCCGGGTCCGGGAACTGCTGGACCAGGTGGGCCTGCCGTCGGATGCCATCCACCGGCTTCCGCGTGAATTCAGCGGCGGCCAGCGCCAGCGCGTGGCCATTGCCCGCGCGCTGGCGCTGTCCCCGAAGCTGATTGTGTGCGATGAGCCGGTCAGTGCTCTGGACCTGTCCACCCAGGCCCGCGTGCTGGACCTGTTCCTGCAGATCCAACGGGACACAGGCGTCTCCTACCTTTTCGTCTCCCACGACCTCGACGTGGTCCGCCATATCAGCCACCGGGTGGCCGTGATGTACCACGGCGAGATCGTCGAACAGGGGCCCGCCGGCGTCGTCACGCGGGACCCCGACCACCCGTACACCCAGCGGCTGCTGCTGGCGTCCCCCGTGCCTGACCCGGACCGCCAGGAGCAGCGGCGCGCGGACCGGCATCGGCTGGTGGAGATCCAGCGGATGCAGAACGAACAGGCCGGAGCCCTCGCCTGAGGTTCCTCCCAGGAGACACCCCGGCGGCGGACCGCCGCTGCACCCATGAACACTCAACAACGGAGGTAACAGTGGCCACAATAGGCGTACAGGCGATGATGCTGAAGGACAGTTTCGCGGACCTGGGGGCGTTCGAAACGCTCCGCAAGGTGAGCGCGATCGGGTACAACGCCGTCGAGATTTCCCAGGTACCCATGACTGCGGACAACGTGACTGAACTGGAAAGATCCCGCAGCGAGCTCGGCATGGACATCGCCGCGCTGTCCGTGGCGATGGAAACGCCGAAGGGCCGGCCGGGGGACTCCCTCGGGGACGACTTCGACAAGATTGTGGATGACGCCAAGCGGCTGGACTCCAAACTCCTGCGCATCGGCATGCTGCCGTTCCCCGCGATGACGTCCATCGGAGCTGTCATCGATTTCGCGAGGGAAGCCAACGGTTACGCGGAGCGGCTGCAGGAGCACGGAATCGGCCTGTATTACCACAACCACCACATCGAATTTGCGAAGTTCGACGGTAAATACATGCTGGACATCATCGCGGAGAACTCCCCGGCCATGGGGATGGAAATCGACGTCCACTGGGTGCAGCGCGGCGGGCTGGATCCGGTCCGGACCCTCGAGAAATACGCAGGGCGCACGGCCATGGTCCACCTCAAGGACTACCGGATCGGGGCGCTGCCGGAGGCTGCGTTCGGGATGCTGGAGACGGGAGACGTCCCGGGCTTTATGCAGGAATTCCGGAACGTGGTGCAGTTCGCCGAGGTGGGGGAGGGCAACCTCGATTTCCCCTCGATCATTGACGCCGCCCGGGCGGCCGGTGCGCAGTACCTGCTGGTGGAGCAGGACGAGCTCTATGGCCGCACTGTGTGGGACGCGCTCCAGACGTCATACGACAATCTGGTGGCCATGGGCCACGCGGACCTTTTCTAAGCAGCCCTTTTAACCCGACAGGAAGCATCATCACATGAGCACGAAAGTACGCCTGGGCATCATCGGCCTGGGGCAGCAGGGCGGCGCCTACGCCAAGTTCATCACGGACGGCCTGGTCCCCAACATGGAAATCGGCGCCATTTGTGACGTCGATCCGGCCAAGAACGAAGTGGCCGCAGCCGGGTACCCGGACGTGCCGTTCTTCGACGACTACATCACCATGCTGGACAGCGGAGACGTGGATGCCGTTGTCACGTGCGTGCCGCACTTCCTTCACCCCGCAATGGGCATCGAGACGCTGAAGCGGAACATCCATGCCCTGGTGGAAAAGCCGGCCGGTGTGTATACCAAGCAGGTCAAGGAACTCAACGAGTTCGCCGCCAGCAAGCCCGAACTTTCCTTCGCCATCATGTTCAACCAGCGCAACAACCCGCTGTACCAGCGCCTCAAGGAGATCGTGGACAACGGCGAGATCGGCAAGATCCGCCGCAGCAACTGGATCATCACCAACTGGTGGCGGCCGCAGGGCTACTACAACTCCAGCGAATGGCGGGCAACGTGGGGCGGCGAGGGCGGCGGCGTCCTGGTCAATCAGGCACCGCACCAGCTGGACCTGTGGCAATGGATCTGCGGTGCGCCCAAGTCCGTCTACGCCAAGGTGGCGTACGGCTTCCGCCGCGACATCGCCGTTGAGGATGAGGTCACCGCGGTGGTTGACTACGGCGACGGCGTCACCGGTGTGTTCGTGACTGCGACGCACGACCTCGTGGGGACTGACCGCTTCGAGATCCTGGGTGACCAGGGCAAGATCGTGGTCGAAAACTCCAAGACCGCCAGTATCACCCGGCTGCTCAAGCCGGAGCGCGAGCTCAGTGACGGCATGGGCATGGACGACGTCCGGAAGCTCTTTATGGGCGAGCTGAATCCGGGGCAGTACTACACCACCGAGGTCATCGAGTTCGAGTCCGCCTGGGGCGCCCAGCACTCCGGCGTCCTGGCGAACTTTGCCGCGAACATCCTGGACGGCACCCCGCTGCTCGCGCCGGGCTCGGACGGCATCAACGGCGTCCGCCTGGCCAACGCCATCCACCTCTCCAGCTGGACCGGAAAGGAAGTGGGGCTCGACTTCGATGAGGACCAGTTCCTCACCGAGCTCAACAAGCGGATCGCCGGGGAAGGCAAGTTCCCGCAACGCGCGTAGCAGTCCGCTGCGGGGAGGAGCGCCGGGGGAGGCAGGACAGCGGACGGCAGGACAGCGGGGTAGGGCGGCGGGAGGCCTGATGGCAACCGGCTGGCCTGCCCCTCTTTCCCGCGGTACCTATGTACGATGGGGCAGTGACCGAACCCGCGAAGCCCGAAGTTGCCGCAACAACCGCTGCTGCCAATAAGACCGGCCGGGGCGGAAAGCCCAACGCCACCATCTACGACATCGCCAAGCTCGCCGGCGTGAACGCGTCCACGGTGTCACGGGCGCTCAGCAAGCCCGGCAGGGTCAGCGCCAGGACACAGAAGCTGATCGAGGACGCGGCCGCCGAACTGAACTACCACGTCAACCCGTTCGCGCGCGCCCTGCCCACCGGCCGGACCAGCACCCTGGGGCTGATCGTCGCGGACATCACCAACCCCACATTCTTCGGCATCATCCGCGGCGCGGAATCAACGGCCACTGCCCGTGACTACACCCTGATGCTCGCGGAATCCGCCGAATCGCCGGAAACGGAACTCACGGCCGCCCGGCGGATGATGGCCACCGTGGACGGCCTGATCCTGGCCAGTCCGCGCATGGATGACGACCGGATCCGCGAGCTCGCCAGGGAAAAACCGGTGGTGGTCATCAACCGTGAAGTTGAGGGCGTCCCCTGCGTGGTTCCCGAGGTCAACAAGGGCATCGGCGAAGCGGTCCGCAGCCTGGCGGCCAACGGCCACCACAAGGTCGCCTACGTGGCCGGCCCGCAGCAGTCGTGGATGTCCGGCCGCAGGTGGCAGGGCGTCCAGGCGGCCTGCGAATGGTCCGGGTTGGAGGCTGTTCGGCTTGAGTCCGTGAAACCCACGGTCGACGGCGGCCGGCAGGCTGCGCGCGACGTCGTCGCGAGCGGCGCCACGGCAGTGATCACCTACAACGACCTCTTGGCCATTGGACTGATGCAGGAACTCCAGGCCGCCTCAGTGGTGGTCCCGGACCAGATCAGCATCGTGGGCTTCGATGACATCTTCGGTGCCGACTTCACCACCCCGCCGCTCACCACCGTGCGCTCACCGATGGCCGCCTGCGGCACGGAAGCCGCCACGCTCGTGTTGAACGTGCTGCACGGTGCGGACCAGGTTGCCGCCATCCTGCGTGTGGACACCGAACTGGTACTCCGGGGATCCAGCGGCCGGCTGCTCCCCGCAACGTAAGTGGCAATATTTGGCAACCAGTTGACAAAGCGGCAACAAGGGTCTGATTATTGATCTATGTCACAGTCGATTGCCGCCCACCCCGACCGGCTCCTCCCTGCGGATCCCGGAGCGCGAAGTATTGCCCGTGCACTGCTGGAGCGCGTGCAGGATCTGCCCATCATTTCGCCGCACGGCCACGTTGACGCCGCAGTGATCGAACACAACACGCCGTTTCCGGATCCCGCCGCGCTGCTGGTCAGTCCGGACCATTACGTCACCCGCCTGATCCACGCCAGCGGGGTGCCGCTGGACCGGCTGGGTGCCTCGAAGGAGGCGGCGCCGGACTCCCGCAGCGTCTGGCGCGAGTTCTGCACCTCGTGGCCGCTGTTCGAAGGAACGGCGTCCGGGTACTGGCTCCGCCACCAGTTCGAAGGCGTGTTCGGCCTCCGCCAGGAGCCCAGCGTCGAGACAGCAGACGCCTCGTATGACGCCATCAGCGCCAAACTTCAGGAGCCCGGTTTCCGGCCCCGCCAGCTGTTCAAGGACTTCAACATCGAGGTCCTCGCCACCACTAATGATCCGCTGGATGACCTGGCCAGCCACAAGGCCATCGCCCAGGACCCCACCTTCCACGGCCGCGTCCTGCCCACGTTCCGCCCGGACCAGTACCTGAACATCGCCCACCCGCAGTGGCAGGCGAACGTCGAGCGGCTCATCGGGGCAGCGGGCGACGGCGGCACCGGCTATACCGCGTACATCACCGCGTTGGAGAACCGGCGCAGCTATTTTGTGGAACACGGCGCAGTCTCGGCTGACCACGGCGTCCGCACACCGGCAACGCTGAAGCTCGACGACGCCGAGGCGGCCAGGCTGTTTAACCGCGCCCGCGCCGGCCAGGCCACGGCCCGGGACTGCGAAGACTTCGAAGCCCACATGATGTACCAGATGGCTCGGATGTCGGTCGACGACGGACTGGTGATGACCATCCACCCCGGCTCGTACCGCAACCATCACGAGCCCACGTTCAACGCGTACGGCGCGGACACCGGCCATGACATCCCCTTCGCGGTCAACTACACGGAGGCCATCCGTCCCGTGCTGCAGGACTTCGGTACGGCCAAGGACTTCCACCTTGTGCTCTTCACCCTGGACGAGACTGTCTTCTCCCGCGAACTGGCGCCCCTGGCCGGCTTCTACCCGTCCGTGTACCTCGGCGCCCCGTGGTGGTTCCTGGACGCACCGGACGCCATGCTCCGTTTCCGTGCGGCGGTGACTGAAACCGCCGGCTTCTCCAGATCGTCGGGCTTCATCGACGATACCCGCGCCTTCTGCTCCATTCCGGCCCGGCACGACGCGTCCCGCCGGATCGAGGCAGCCTTCCTCGCCCGCCTGGTGGCCGAGCACCGGGTCAGCGAAGATCGCGCCCACGAGATCATTGTCGACGTCGTCGATTCCTCCCCGAGAAGGGTCTTCAAGCTGTGACCATCGAACGGCAAACGGGCGGCCAGGCAGAGCCTGCGACGGCGTCGCTGCCCCAACTGAACCGGACA
Source organism: Pseudarthrobacter woesei (assembly GCF_055412745.1). Lineage (NCBI taxonomy): Bacteria > Bacillati > Actinomycetota > Actinomycetes > Micrococcales > Micrococcaceae > Pseudarthrobacter > Pseudarthrobacter woesei. The sequence continues at coordinate 5,346 of NZ_JBVAYU010000018.1, read as the reverse complement.
ATCCGACCATCCGCCAAGGCCCCGGTCCGGATTGTGCACCTGGGGCTGGGCGCCTTCCACCGCTCGCACCAGGCCTGGTACACCCACGCGGCTAGCGACGCCGCCGCATGGGGCATCGCCTCCTTCACGGGCCGCCGGGCCGACGCCGCGCTGGCCCTCTCCGAGCAGGACGGCCTGTACACCGTGGTGGAACGCGGCGATGCCGGTGATTCCTTCGAGGTTGTCGGCAGCATCGTTGCGGCGGTAGACGGCGCCAACGTGGCCCGCCTCGCCGAACTGGTCGCCGCCCCGGCGACGGCGGTCATCACCCTGACCATCACCGAAGCCGCCTACCGCCTGGACGCCCATGGCCAGCTTGACCGCACTGACCCCGACGTCGTCGCCGACCTGGCGCTGCTGGCAGCCGGTGCCGCCGGCGCCGGAATGCCAACCACACCGCTGGGCCGGCTGGTCTTTGCCCTCGCTGCCCGTAAGGCCGCCGGCGCGGGCCCGCTAGCCGTCGTCTGCTGCGACAACCTCTCGAACAACGGAAGCGTGGCCCGCAGCGCCGTGCTTGGCCTCGCCGCGGCCTGGGACGCCGACCTGGCTGCCTGGGTCTCCGACAACGTCAGCTTCGTCAGCACCTCCGTGGACCGCATCACGCCTCGCACCACGGATGCCGACCTCGCAGCCGTCCAGGCCGCCTGCGGTTTCCGCGACAACTCCCCGGTAGTCGCCGAGCCCTTCCGCAACTGGGTGCTTAGCGGCGATTTCCCGGCCGGCCGGCCGCGCTGGGAAGACGCCGGCGCCGTGTTCGTGGACGAGATCGAACCGTACGAGAACCGCAAGCTGTGGCTCCTCAACGGCGCCCACTCGCTCCTGGCCTACGCCGGACAGCTCCGCGGCCACACCACGGTGGCCAAGGCCTTGGCGGACCCGGCGTGCCTGCAGGCCGTCGAGGAGTTCTGGGACGAAGCCGCCGCCAATCTGGCAACTGCCGAAGAGAAGCGCGCAGAGCTGCGGATTCCCGAGTACCGAGCCGAACTCCTGGCCCGCTTCCGGAACGCCAGGATCGCCCACCACCTCGCCCAGATCGCCATGGACGGCAGCACCAAGCTGCGCATGCGGGCCGTACCCGTGCTGCAGGCCGAACGTGCCAACGGCCGCACCGGAGAGGCGGCCGCCCGGATCATCGCCGCCTGGACGGACTACACCCGGCTGGACTTTCCCGGCGCGGCAACGGAACTCGCCGACCCCCTCGCCGCAGAGGTGCGGGCCGCAAACAGCCTGGCGGGCACCCAGCGGATCGCCACCCTCCTGGGACTTCTTGGCCCCGGACTCGGGAAGGACACCGCCGTGGTGGCGCTCATTGAAAACCTCTGCGGAACTCTCACGGAGCCGGCTGTCTCCGCTTAGCTTCCCGCATTCAGGACGCGCTGCCCGGATTCCGTTCCTGCCGGAAGCCGGGCAGCCATGAATCATATGGCAACCGCTTGCCAAATGATTGCCAAGTGACTAGCATTACATTCAGAAGCAAACCCCCTGCGGCTCAGCCGCTTACCCTTCACCTCCGGCTCAGCCCGCAATGACGCGTTAGGACCCCGAAATGCTTAAGCCCCAGGCCAGCGAAACCCGTGAAATGGTCAATCTGGACGGAATCTACCGGTTCAAGGTTGACTTCGACCGCGCCGGCCACGGGCAGGAATGGTTCAAGGCGCCGCTGGAGACCGGCCTGGAAATGGGTGTTCCGGCCAGCTACAACGATGTCTTCCCGGACAAGGCCATCCGCGACCACGTGGGTTACGTCTGGTACCAGCGCGACGTGCGCGTTCCCCGCGGCTGGGCAGGCGAGCGGATCCACCTCCGCCTCGACTCCGCCACCCATGAGGGCATGGTCTGGGTGGACGACGTCCTCGTCGCCCAGCACACCGGCGGCTACATGCCATTCAGCGCTGACATCACGGATCACGTCACGGCGGGCCACGTATTCCGTCTCACGATCTCAGTGAACAATGAACTCACGGAGGCCACCATCCCGCCGGGCAGCATCACCGTCACGGGCGACGGCCGCCGCCAGCAAAGCTACCTCCACGATTTCTACAACTATGCCGGCCTGCACCGCAGCGTCTGGCTGTACAGCACGCCCGCCGTCACCGTCGATGACATCACGGTGGTGACAGGCTTCGAAGGCACCACCGGCACCGTCAACTACACCACCGCCACCGCCGGCGGCACCGGAAGCGAAACAGTGACCGTCTCGCTCAAGGATGCAGACGGCGTCGAGGTTGCCCGCGCAGACGGCGCCGAGGGCGCCCTGGTCATCAACGGCGTCGTGCTCTGGAAGCCCGGCGCCGCGTACCTGTACAGCCTGACGGCGGAAATTCACGACGGCGGCAGGCTGGTGGATACGTACACGCTGGCGGTGGGCGTGCGGACCGTTGAGGTCAGCGGCAAGGAATTCCTCATCAACGGGGAGCCGTTCTACTTCACCGGCTTCGGCATGCACGAGGACCACGTGGCGATCGGCAAGGGCCACAGCAACGCCCAGATGGTCAACGACTTCCAGCTCCTGGACTGGGTGGGCGCCAACTCGTTCCGGACCTCGCACTACCCCTACGCCGAAGAGGTCATGGAGTTCGCCGACCGCCACGGCATTGTGGTGATCGACGAAACCGCCGCCGTCGGGCTGCATCTGGGCTTTGGCGCCGTCTTCGGGGGCATCTCCAAGAAGACCTACGTCGAGGGCGGAGTGGACGCAAAGACGGCCGGGAACCACCGGCAGGCCATTGCCGAACTCGTGGCGCGGGACAAGAACCACCCGTCAGTGGTGATCTGGTCCATCGCCAACGAACCCAACGGGTCGGAGGAAGGCGCCCGCGAATACTTCCAACCGCTGGCCGAGCTCACCCGTCAGCTCGACCCGACCCGCCCGGTTGGCTACGTCAACGTTATGTTCGACACCCCGGACAAGGAACTGCTGGGCGACCTCTTCGACGTCATTATGCTCAACCGCTATTACGGCTGGTACCTGAACAATGGCGACCTCGAGACGGCCGAGCAGGTCCTTGAGAAGGAACTGCGCGAATGGGAAGCCAAATACGGCAAGCCCATGATCATGACCGAGTACGGGCCGGACACCATGCCCGGGTTCCACTCCATCTATGAACAGCCCTGGAGCGAGGAATACCAGGCCGCCTTCCTGGCCATGTACCACCGCGTCTTTGACCGCGTCGATGCCATGGTGGGCGAGCAGGTCTGGAATTTCGCCGACTTCCAGACCTCCAATGGCATCATGCGTGTGGACGGCAACAAGAAGGGCGTCTTCACCCGGGACCGGCGCCCCAAGCCCGCCGCCTTCGCCCTCCGCCAGCGCTGGACAGCCCTGGCCGGAGTCAAGTGCGGCAGCGACAAGAACTTCACCAACCACTAGCGTTTTCACCAGTCGCCTGCCTGCGGGCAGGCACAGGGTAAAGGAGCCCACTCATGAAAAAGCTGAACAAGCTCAGCATCATCGGCTACGGCGCCGGCGACGCCGCCAATAATCTTGCCTTCACCACCGCCACCATGTTCCTGCTGGTGTACTACACCGACGTGGCCGGCATCTCTGCGGCCGCGGCCGGAACCCTGCTGCTGACGGTCAGGATCTTCGACGCCTTCGCCGACGTCTTTGCCGGCCGGGTGGTGGACCGTGCCTTCAGCAAGCGCTTCGGCAAGTTCCGCCCGTTCATTATGTTCGGTTCCATCCCGCTGCTCCTGCTCAGCGTGGCGACGTTCTCCGTGCCCCAGCTCGGCGAATCCGGCACCCTGCTCTACGCCTACGTCACTTACGCGGCACTGGGCCTCGCCTACAGCCTGGTGAACATTCCCTATGGATCGCTGGCCGGCGCCATGACGCAGGATCCGGGGGATCGGGCCAAGTTGGGCTCCGCCCGCATGGTTGGCGCCATGCTCGTGGGCTCCGCACTTGGTATTTTCGTCGCACCCCTCATCAAGCCGGGAGCTGATCTGCAAGCAACGTTTACGACGATCACCCTGGTCTTCGTCGTCATCGGTGCCGCGCTGTACTTCTTCACCGTCCTCACGGCCAAGGAACGGGTCCACCGCGCCGTCCCCAACGTCACGTTCAAACAGAGCATGGACACCCTCAAGGGCAACAAGCCGCTGCTGATGCTGTGCCTGAGTTCCTTCTTCTTCCTCACCGGGTATTTGGCCCTCACCTCGGTACAGCTCTACTACCTGCGCGACGTCCTGCACCGACTGGACCTCTATCCGGTGCTGTCCATTACGCAGCTCATCCTGACCTTCGTGCTGGCCGCGTTTATGCCCAGGCTGGTGCGTTCGCTTGGCAAGAAGCGCGTCTACATCCTCTCGTCGCTGCTCACCGTTGCCGGCGGCGCCATTATCTTCTTCGCCCCGGCAAGCCAGGTGTGGATCGGTTTCTCCGGCCTCCTCCTGAGCCTGCTTGGCGTCCTCGCCGTGAACATCGTGGTCTGGGCGCTGGAAGCCGACACAGTCGAGTACGGCGAATGGCGTACCGGCGTCCGCACCGAGGGCATCACCTATGCACTGTTCTCCTTCACCCGCAAGACGGGACAGGCCGTCGGCGGCGCACTCGCCGCCTACGCCCTGGCCCTGGGCGGCTACAAGTCCGGAGCGGCCCAGACCGCTGATGCCGTTTTCGGAATCCAGTTTGCCGCCGGTGCGCTGCCGGCCATCATGACCATCCTGGCCGTGCTCGTGATGTCCAGATACACACTCACTGACGTTGTGCACGCCCGCATTCTCACCGAGATCCAGGGCCGCCGCGAAAGCGGCGATGGCTCCAAAACGTCCGGTGCCGCCGTCGGGGAATCCTCCGACGGCACCGGAACGGCCCCTTCCCCCAAGCCGCTCGCGGCGCCCACCAACTGACCCCTGACTCAGTCCCTCCGAAAGGACCTGTTGTGAAAATTANCCGTAACTTCGTCACCCTGCGGATTACCACGGAGGACGGGGTGACCGGGATCGGGGACGCGACGCTGAACGGGCGTGAGCTCGCGGTTGCCGCGTACCTGAAGGAGCATGTGGCGCAGCTGCTGATCGGCAAGGACCCGCACCGGATCGAGGACACCTGGCAGTTCCTGTACCGGTCCTCGTACTGGCGCCGGGGCCCGGTGACGATGGCCGCGATCGCCGCGGTGGACATGGCGTTGTGGGACATCAAGGGCAAGATGGCGGGCATGCCGGTGTACCAGCTCCTGGGCGGGGCGTCCCGGAACGGGCTGCGCGCCTACGGGCACGCCTCCGGCGCGGACCTCCCCTCGCTGTTTGATTCGGTCCGGGAGCACCTGGAGCTGGGGTACAAGTCGGTGCGGATCCAGACCGCGG